>NZ_RQVN01000001.1 GCF_003992135.1 Veillonella sp. VA142
ACAATCCGAAATACATCTCGGTGTATTCAAAGACGGAAACAGGTCGTTTCTTATATGTGAATGGTCGAGTTGGGATTGTCTCGAACAACAAACTAGGTGGAAAGGTGAATGCAAATTCGTTTATTTCTAAGTTTAGTTCGGAAGATAGGCTTTATAAAAGATATACAGGGATTACACGTGACAGCCTAGAAGATTGGCTCAAGGCAAATCCAATCGAAACATTATAGCAAGATAGAAAGCACCTTATGACATTCATAGGGTGCTTTTATGAAAGGAAAACGAATGAATTATAGCACATTGGAGATTGTGACACTTATCAGTGGCATATTCGCCATCGCCAAAATGGTGGTGTGGCTCTACGACTCGAAAGTGAGTACAGAACGTGAGATGGAGTTACAGAAAGTCAAAAATGATTTTTTACTCAAACAAGATGAGTTGCAATCACGGCTAGAGGTACAAACTCACAACGCAGATCATACGGTACGAATGAATACCTTAGCAATGCAACATCTGACAGAATCCATCGGAGAATTGAAAGAAACGTTGAAAGAGACACAGGATCGATTGGTGGATTTGTCCAAGGAGCAGGCAAGCATTAAAGAATCGGTAAAATCCGCACACAAACGGATTACCGAAATCAACGATAGGGGGTGCAGATGTAGTGAGTAGAAACACGGATATGGTGGTGGCGACAGGGTTAACCGTTGCCTTATTTATGGCCATTTACTTCCGAATGAATGAATTGGCCACCAACATTGCAAGTGGGTTAATTGGTTATATTGGCGGAGCAGTAGCAAAAGGAGGATTATATAAGTGAAAGTAGGCAAGTATTTTGATGATTATGAGTTCGCTTGCAGTTGCGATAGGCATAATGTGGTGGATGGTCATAATGTGTTAGACCATATCATTGATAAGCGATTGGTTGATGTATTGGACAATATCCGAGAAACAGTAGGACGACCAGTACATATTACTAGTGGCTATCGTTGTCCTGAACATAATGCAGACGTAGGGGGAGTGCCAAACTCTCAACATACATTAGGTACTGCTAGCGATATTTATGTGGATGGTATGGACGTAGATGAATTGGCAGACATTGCTATTGAATGTGGTGCGATGGGAGTAGGTAGATATTATAATCAAGGGTTCGTACATGTTGATGTGCGAGATTACAGAGCAGATTGGGATGACCAATAGGAGGTAAAAATGGGAATTGACAAAACTATATTCGATAAAGGTGTAGAATTAGCAAAAGCACATGCGGAATTAGCTTTGAAAGGTATGGATACAACAGCCATTGAAGAGTGGGTGCGTCATGAATTGGATCGAGTGACACAGCCACTTGAAGAAGAAATCAAAACGACCAAATCATGGTGGGTGAAGTTGCGAAACCGTGCATACATCAATGTGATCCAACAGAGTGCAGGGGCAATCGTTGCTAATATCGAAAAAGAAATCAAAAAATTATAACCCTAACAATTGAATAACAAAAAGAGGACATCCGAAGTGTTATCAGCACTAGATGTCCTCTTTTTGAAAGGAGGTGAACCTTTGAAACAATTCCTAAAGCTATTGATGGTAGTAGACCTTGTGTTACAGCACATGGAATCTATCATTAATACAATCAAATCAATTATTCACCTATTTTGTTAATAGCTATTACAATGCTATTATACATTATTCGTGAATCAGATACAATACAAAGCCTATTGACCTAGATGTAAGTATTTAAAATGACATTTATAGAAACTTAAGTAAGACTAAGTTTTTAAAACAGTAATTTTGCAGACTTATTTTAGAATTTCCACTAATTTAGTAATGCCAATGGTTAATAGGCTTTTTATTATCGAAACCATAATACAGCAGTTAGAAAAGCATTTACAATAAAGTTTGACGGCAGAAAAACGGCAAAAAGCAGTTGTGCGTTGTTGGGTGTTATTGATTAAAAATCAAAGGTGCAAATAATGGCCAACATTGTATGTTAATAGATTCTGGAACATCATTGTAAAAGTCTATTGATATGGCGTATAATAAAGGGTAGTCTTATGAGGTAAAGGAGGATGTATGTCATTTTTTGAAACTGTACTTGGTCAACATCAAGTGAAAGAGCAAATTACTACATTAATCCGAGATTCTGCTTTACCCCATAGCTTACTGCTCTACGGAGAAACAGGGTTAGAATCTACCTCTATGGCCATAGCCATTGGGTCCTTAATAGTGGGACGTCAGATTTTTTCTCCTGATGAGGGACGAACCTTTGTATCCGCTATAGAGCAACAACGCATTGAGTCTGGTGAAAGTGAGAGCGCAGTCAAAGAGAAAGGATTGCCTATCTATATTGATCATGGTCAAGCCTTTTGGATTCGCCCTATGAAAACACAGCTCAGTGTAGAACAATGGTATACACTATTAGAGAAGTATATCAATGTATCTAGTGATACACCTCGGGTGGTTATCGTAGAAGGCTTTCAGACGGCCAATACTGTCTTAGCGAATGCGATGTTGAAAACAATTGAAGAACCACCACGAAATATGTATTTTATCATTGTTACTACGAATATTGATAATGTACTACCCACCATCGTGTCACGATGTATGCTCATTGGTATGCAACCAGTGCCAGAAGAAGAATTGGTGAAAGCCTTAACCAAGGAAGGTTATACAGGGGACATTCGACGTGCTGTGCGAACTGCTCGTGGAAATCCAACATTAGCCCGTCAGTGGGCACAGGCTGGTGGAATTGAAAGTTTAGAAAAGGCGATGGAAGTGCTAGAATGCGTAGTGGAAAGAAATCATTTCTTCACTACCTTAGCCTTATCCTTTGAGGGACTTTCAAAAGAAGTAGTACTCGATATATTGAGCTGGTTACGTGTGTTAGCAAGAGACATGTTAGCTTTGCGATATGGTACAGAGAGTGAAAAGATGATACTAAATGAGTATCGATTCCGCATGCAAATGATTTTACCACGATGGTCATCAAAATCTTTGCAACGAATTGTGCCCATTACATTAGAAGCAGAACAGGCACTGCGCCTTAATGTGCGCTTAGGCCTTGTCATAGATGGAGTTATATTAGCCTTAAGGGAGGCTGTGAAGGAGGATATATAGTGGTTACTATAGTAGGAGTACGCTTTAAAAAAGCAGGCAAAATCTACTACTTTAGCCCTGGGTTTATCACCCTAACGACGGGAGATGGTGTTATAGTAGAAACCTCTCGTGGTTTGGAATTTGGGGAAGTCGTAATTGGTCCACGAAAAGTGTCGGAAGATAGCGTGGTGCAACCGCTGAAAGAAGTGACGCGCAAAGCAACACCGAAAGATTATAAACAAGTAGAGAAAAATAGAGAACGAGAAGAAAAAGCGTTTGAAATTGGCTTAGAAAAAATCGCCTATCGTGGATTACCAATGAAATTAATCAATGTGGAATATACATTTGATATGAATAAAATAGTCTTTTTCTTTACCGCAGAAGGTCGTATTGACTTCCGTGAACTTGTAAAAGATTTGGCCAATGTATTCCGTACGCGCATTGAATTACGCCAAGTAGGGGTTCGTGATGAGGCAAAAGTATTAAATGGAATCGGTGCCTGTGGTCGTCCATTATGTTGTGCTACTTTTTTAGGCGATTTTGCATCTGTATCGATTCGCATGGCGAAAGATCAAAACTTGAGTTTGAATCCAACAAAAATTTCCGGTATTTGTGGTCGGTTGATGTGTTGTTTGAACTATGAAAATGACTCCTACCTAAAAGGGGGCGATTTGTATTCACAAAAAGCAAAACAGCCAGTTCCTGTAGCAGAGCCACCTGGTATCGGTAAAGAAGTAGTTACTGATGAAGGGTTAGGTAAAGTCTTAAAAATCAATACCATGAAAAAGACTGTAAAAGTACAATTAGAAGCGGGACGGACGATCGACTTACATTGGTCGGAAGTAGCATTACCGGATGAAGAATAATATCACAATCACAGAATTGCTACTGAGTGGGTTTCAGCTGTTTCAAGATGAAGAAGAATTTAAGTTTTCCATTGATGCTATTTTACTCGCTCATTTTGGAGAGGCGAAAGGGAATAAGCGCTATTTAGAACTAGGTACAGGCACAGGAGTGATTCCTCATGTGCTGTACCATCGTGGAGCCCGTCATGTAGTCGGTGTAGACTGTAACGGCTATGTGATTGAGCTAGCTCTGAAAAGTGTCATTCATAATAATATTGCGGAAGCTGTATCTATGGTGGAGCTAGATTATATGAGCGATGCAGGTAAAGTTTATTATGGTCAGTTTGATGGTATTTACATGAATCCGCCCTATTTTGAATCGAATAGTGGAATTCTACCACAGGAAGAAAGTGTAGCATTAGCCTTGCATGAACAACAACATTCCATGAAAGATAGATTGGTACAAGCTCAACGATATTTAAAATTTGGCGGTACACTGTGGATGATTTATACAACCCCACGGTTAGAATCCTTACTGAGTGCTATAGAACAGACTCAATTTAGGGCCAAACGAATGCGATTTGTTCATGGAAAGCAAGATAAAGTGAGCAAGTTAGTATTACTAGAATTAAAATATGGTGGGAAGATAGGCATGATGGTTGAACCACCTTTATATATTTACAAAGTCGATGGTTCCTATTCAGATGAGGTACAAGCATATTATGAGTAGTCATAAAGGGACATTATTTTTAATTCCCACCCCCATTGGGAACTTAGAAGATATGACCTATCGGGCTGTGCGTACATTACAAGAAGTAGATGTGGTAGCAGCGGAAGATACGCGTCATACGGGAGTATTATTACAACATTTTAATATTGCTAAGCCTATGATTTCCTATCATGAACACAATAAAGCGGAGAAGGGGACTGACCTCATCCAGCGTTTATTGGATGGTCAATCCATCGGATTGGTTAGTGATGCAGGGATGCCTGCTATTTCTGATCCTGGAGAAGACTTGGTGAAAGAAGCCATCGATGCGGGCATACCGATTGTACCTTTGCCAGGGGCGAATGCTGGTTTAACGGCACTCATCGCATCAGGACAAAATACAAAGGAGTTTCATTTCATCGGATTCTTGCCGAAACGAAAGCAAAATGTAAAAGATATGCTATCACGGATTGCCACCTATGAAGGAACACTTATTTTCTATGAAGCGCCTCATCGTATAGAAGAGACGATCCAAAGTTTATATGAAGGCTTGGGAAATCGCTCGATCACAGTAGGTCGTGAACTGACGAAAAAGTTTGAAACCTTCACACGAACCACCTTGTTTGAATTACAAAATGATTTCAGTCAAATCATAGAAAAAGGGGAATTTGTCCTCCTGGTGGGTGGCAGTGAAACAGTAACAGATGAAACGATGGTAGAAGAAGTTCTTCTTTCACCATTAGAGGCAGCCTTAGCTTTAATCAAAGAGGGAATGCCTAAAAAAGAGGCAGCCCGTCAAATTGCAAAAGAACGTGGCCTTTCACGGCGTGATGTATATAATGAAATTGAATGGTATAGTAAGGAGAGAACAGATGACTAAGAAACCGTATTATATTACGACACCAATTTATTATCCAAGTGCGAAATTACATATTGGACATACATACTGTACGTCCATTGCTGACACAATTGCGCGGTTCAAACGCCGTGCTGGCTACGATGTACGATTCTTGACAGGCTCTGATGAACATGGTCAAAAAATCCAACGTATGGCGGAATCTATGGGGATTACTCCTTTAGAATATACAACGAAAATTGTGGATGGTTTCAAGAATTTATGGGAAAAATTAAATATCTCTCATGATGATTTCATTAGAACTACTGATGAAAGACATATTAAATATTGTCAACATTTATTCCAAAAAGCATTTGATAATGGAGATATTTACAA
Organism: Veillonella sp. VA142; assembly: GCF_003992135.1. Taxonomy (GTDB): domain Bacteria; phylum Bacillota; class Negativicutes; order Veillonellales; family Veillonellaceae; genus F0422. The sequence goes on from NZ_RQVN01000001.1 coordinate 5,873, forward strand.
ATCTTCTTACGAAGGTTTGTATTGTGTACCATGCGAAACATTCTGGCCAGAATCTAAATTAGGTCCTGAAAAAACATGTCCCGACTGTGGTCGTCCATTAGAAGTAGTACAAGAAGAAAGTTATTTCTTCCGTATGAACAAATATGCTGACCAATGGTTTAAATTTATAGAAGAAAATCCAGATTTTATCCAACCAGAATCTCGCCGAAATGAGATGATCCAATTCGTTAAACAAGGCTTAGAAGATTTAGCAGTATCTCGTACTAGCTTTAACTGGGGTATTCCGGTACCATTTGATGAAAAACATGTTATGTACGTGTGGTTTGATGCGTTGATTAACTATATTTCTGCTTTAAATCCATTGGATGAAAATAGTGATTTATTTGAAACGTATTGGCCCGCAGATTTGCACTTAGTGGGGAAAGAAATTGTTCGTTTCCATACCATTATTTGGCCGATTATGCTCATGAGCCTTGGATTGCCATTGCCGAAAAAAGTGTATGGTCACGGCTGGCTTGTAGTAGATGGCACCAAAATGAGTAAATCTTTGGGCAATGTGATTGACCCAATTCCATTGATTGACACCTATGGTTCTGATGCATTGCGATATTTCTTGGTGAACGAAGTGCATTTGGGCAATGACGGTAATTTTAGCTTGCCTAACTTTATTACGAAAATCAATGCAGACTTGTCCAATGACCTAGGCAACTTGTTGAATCGTACCGTAGCGATGATTGAAAAATATCATGGTGGTAGTATTACAAAACATGCACCAACAGAAGAGGTGGATAAGGATTTAATTGCATTAGCTGAGCAAACAGTAAATGACTATGAACAATTGATGGAGGATATGCAGTACAACAAAGCCTTCAAAGCTGTATGGGCGTTTATTGGTCGTACGAATAAATACATTGACGAAACAATGCCTTGGGTATTGGCAAAAGATGCTAATGAAGGCGATGCAGAACGCTTAGAAGCTGTCATGTATCATTTGGCAGAATCCTTGCGTATCATCGCTGTCCTAGTAGATCCAGTCATTCCAACAGGAGCTCTTAAAATTTGGGAACAACTTGGTTTACCAGGGTTTGCACAAGCTATGTTAGATGATGTACGCACATTTGGAGGACTCCCAACTGGTACAAAAGTGGTGAAAGGTGATCCAATTTACCCACGCTTTGAAATCCCTGAAATGATAGAGGTAGAGCCAGAAACAACAGAAGAAACAGTAGAGGAAACAGTAGATACAAGTCATATATCACCAATTAAAGACTCTATCGAATACGATGATTTTGCGAAATTAGATTTACGGGTAGCAAAAGTGTTAACTTGCGAAGCGGTGAAAAAATCTAAAAAATTATTGTTATTCACCCTAGATTTAGGCATTGAAACACGTACAGTAGTCAGTGGTATCTCTCAATTCTACAAACCAGAAGACTTAATTGGTAAAAAAGTAATTTATTTGTCAAACTTAGCGCCTAAAAAAATTATGGGTCATATGTCAGAAGGTATGATTTTATCAGCATCCAATGAAGATGATCAATTAGAAGTAACCAATATTGAATCCTTAACTCCAGGAAGCGTGGTGAGATAATGCGATTGTTCGATACACATGCACATATCAATGATGAACGATTTGATAATGATCGGGAACGAATGATACAAGACTGCATTGATCAAGGGGTAGAATACATTATGTGCCCAGCAGTCGATCGTAAAACGGCAGAATCTGCCATTGCTTTGGCAGAACAATATGAACGTGTCTATGCAGCGGTAGGTGTGCATCCTCATGAATCAAAAGATGCCACCGAAGAAGACTATGAATGGTTCAAACAAATGGCATCCCATCCAAAGGTGAAAGCCATCGGTGAAATCGGTTTAGATTATTACTATGATTTTTCTGATAGAGATGTGCAAGCAGAGTCTTTCAAACGCCAATTAGCCATCGCGAGAGAAGTAGACTTGCCAATTATTATCCATGATCGTGATGCGCATGGTGCCATTCGAGATATGTTGGTGGAACATGGAAAGGGTAATTATGGCGTATTCCATTGTTTCTCCACAAGTTTAGAAATGGCTAAAGAATTTATTAAAATGGGCTATTACATCTCCTTTGCGGGACCGGTAGTATTCCCAAAATCTACGAATCTGAAAGAAGTCGCAAAACACATCCCACTAGATCGTTTGCTGATCGAAACAGATTCCCCTTATTTGACGCCACCTCCATTTAGAGGTCGTCGCAATGACCCATCCAAAACACAATTTGTGGCACAAGAAATTGCTCAATTGCGTGGTATGGATGTAGAAGAACTTGCTGCCATTGCCTTAGAGAATGGAAAGCGTTGTTTTGGTATTGAGTAATATAGAAGTAGAAAGGCACTTTCACAGTAGTGTATACGGAAAGTGCCTTTCTGTATACACAGGAGACCTATGAAACGAGTAGCATTAATAGATTTGGGATCAAACTCAGTACGGTTTGTTATTTCAGAAATTACAGACTCAGGCAGTTATCGCTTGGTGTATCAACAAAAAGAATCGATTCGCCTCAGCGAAGGTATGTGGACTCACCAAATGTTGACGAAGCCTGCTATGGACCGAGCCATTAAAACATTAAAGTCCTTATCTCATATGGCGAGGGATATGGGAGTTACAGAGATTCAAGGTATTGCGACAGCAGCCGTACGATTGGCTACCAATGGTAATAGCTTTATTCGTCGTGTCTATGCTGAGACGGGGATTCCTTTACGCGCTATTAGTGGTGAAGAAGAGGCATACTTAGGATTTTTAGGAGTTGTGAATACCATAGGACTCGATGATTTTATTGTCTTTGACCTTGGTGGGGCGAGCATTGAGATTAGCTTAATTGAAAATCGACAATTAAAAAAGTCTGTCAGCCTTCCTATGGGAGCTCTAGTGATGACGGGACAATTTAAATTGGGGCATGAGTTTACAAAGACAGAATATGAAGCGATGGTAGATCATATCCAGTCCTTATTGAAACGTGAAAACTGGCTGAAAGATGCAAAACTACCTCTTATCGGTATCGGCGGTACAGCTCGCAATATAGCTAAAATGGACCAACGAGAGAAAAATTACCCCATTCCTAAATTACATAATTATAAGGTAAAAAAGACGACTATAGAGGCCTTGTTTCAAAGGGTGAAAGAGACACCGTGGGAAGAACGGAAAAAGATTCCTGGATTATCTTCTGAGCGCGCTGATATTATAGTAGCAGGTATGGCTATTATCAGGGAGTTGATGGAGTATACAAAAGCATCATCTATGATTGTCAGCGGGTGTGGCTTGCGGGAAGGATTGTTTTTTCAATATTATGGTCAGCATTATGATGGACAAGAGTTTTTACAAAAAACGGGTATCATTGACGATATAGTCACACACTCTACGCTGAATATATTACGATCCTTTACCCCTCATGATGTGGATCATTCCCTATACATTGCGAAATTAGCAAAACAGATTTATAAACAATGGAAAGAACTGATGCCAGAAGGGGAGCGTTTGAAATTAATTTTGAAGGTAGCCTCCTTATTACATGATTTAGGAAAGCAAATCAATTATTATAGCCATGCAAGACATAGCGCATATATGATTATTAATAGTAATCTGTATGGTTTATCTCATAGGGAGCAGTTACTCAGTGCATTTATTGCCTCCTATTCTCATGGTGCCAACAGTAAGTTTATTAAGCAGTCTCCCTATCTATCCCTATTAAAAGAAGGAGATCGAGAGATAATACAAAAACTGTCATTTCCATTAGCCATAGCAGAGGCCTTGGAAGAAAGTCATGAACGCACAATCTATTCTATTCAAAGTCATATTAGAGATAGACAAATCGATATGTATGTTGAGGTGAAAACATTAAACTACATTCCTATGATGGAGATGGCCATCGAAAAATTAAAAAAACAGTGCAAGAAAGAGTTTAAACGTGAATTAGTGATACATTGGAAAGTTCGTTAGGGGTGATACTATGAAAGACTTTGATAATCCAAAGTATTATTTTAATCGTGAATTGTCATGGCTGAAGTTCAACCAAAGAGTCTTACAAGAATCGATCGATAGAAGTAATCCACTTATGGAAAAATTACGATTCTTAACCATTGGTAGTTCTAACTTAGATGAATTTTTTATGATCCGCGTATCTGGATTACGCCATCAAGAACAGAGTGGAATCATAAAATACGATGCAGCGCATATGGATGCAAAGGCTCAACTCAAGGCAATTAGTGAAGCTACAAAAAAGTTAGTATCTTTGCAATATACTTATTTCCACGATATTTTGAAACGACTTCAAAAAGAAGGACTACATTTTGTCAAAGTAAAAGACCTAAAAGAAAATGAATTGCGTTGGTTATACCAATATTTTCGTACTCATATATTTCCGGTAGTTACACCACTGGCGGTGGATGCGAGCCATCCCTTTCCATTCTTGGTGAATAAAACATTAAACTCGGTGGTGAAGATTCACCCTATCCATGATAAGTCCCAAGAGAAAATGGCTATATTGCCAATTCCATCTGTATTAAGTCGAATTATTGAAGTACCCAATGATGTGCATCGTCATTTTGTTATGTTAGAAGATGTCATCAATTATTACTGTGAAGATTTCTTCGTAGGACATCATATCGATTCCTTTACCACCTTCCGTGTAACACGTGATGCGGATTTAGATATTGAAGAAGAAGCAACGGATCTATTGCGAGAAATTGAAAAATCTCTTCGTCGCCGTCGTCGTGGTGAGGTGGTGCGAGTGGAAGTGTGTGAACATTACGATCCACAATTATTAGAATTTGTTTTACAAGGCTTACAAGCAAAAAAAGAAGCCGTTTATATAGCAGAGGGAATTTTAGATATGGCTTCCTTTGGCGAGTTTTGTAATTTACCTGGCTACGACCATTTGCGATATCCTGCTTTTACACGGCGAGAGCTTCCTTGTGTAACAGATCGAGAAACTTCAGCTATCTTTGATTATATTCGTGAAAAAGATAGACTCTTGCACCATCCATTTGACTCTTTTTCTGTTGTAGAAGAATTTATAGCCAGAGCTGCAGTAGCCCCGGATGTGCTAGCTATTAAACAAACCTTGTATCGTGTTAGCGGTGATTCACCCATCGTAGCCTCTTTGGTGAAAGCAGCAGAACTGGGCAAACAAGTGACTGTGTTAATGGAAGTAAAAGCCCGCTTTGATGAAGAAAATAATATTATTATGGCACGACGCTTAGAAAAAGCTGGGTGTCATGTGATCTATGGATTGAGAGGTCTCAAGACACATTCCAAAATTACCATGGTGGTGCGTAAAGAAGGGGATGTACTGCGCCGATATATGCACTTTGCTACAGGCAATTATAATGGTAAGACCGCAAAATATTATACAGATTGCGGATTGTTGACTTGTCGGGAGTCTTATGCGGATGATAGTTCTTTATTTTTTAATACCATCTCAGGCTATGCTGAATCACAACAGTGGCAACATCTTATTGTGGCTCCATTGACTTTACGAGTTTCTTTGATAGAGCTCATAGATGGTGAGATCCGTGCAGTAGAGCAGGGAAAAGAAGGACATATTGTGGCGAAGATGAACTCTTTATTAGATAAAGAAATTATTGCTAAGCTATATGAGGCATCCTGTAAGGGGGTCAGGATTGATTTGATCGTTCGTGGTATTTGTACTCTTAGACCGGGTATTGAAGGGGTTAGTGAGAATATTACAGTACGATCCATTGTAGGTAGGTTCTTAGAACATCATCGGATTCTATACTTTAAAAATCATAGTGAAAGCCCTTACTATATTTCTAGTGCCGATTGGATGCCGCGTAACTTAAATGATCGAGTAGAGCTAATGGTACCGGTGGAAGATAAAGACCTGCAAAAGGAATTACAACATATCTTAGATGTGTATTTAGGAGATAATCAAAAGGCTCATGTTATGCGTGCTGATGGGTCGTATCGTAAGGTCATCGCTAAAGAAAATAAGGTGTGGGCTCAACTTTCATTTATGAATCCTAATGATATAGATACTGCCGGAAGTACAACTGAATCAGGACACTGGGACCCTATTTTAGAGCTTGAGACTACTAGTGGTGCTAAGTAAGATGATTCATTATAATGTGTAGTCAAAGAGTATGTATGTAATTATATAAGTATTAACATGTTCATAAAAATAATGAATAATTGATATAATTAGCTATAAATAACACAATTCGTGTAATTTATAGCTAATTTTTTGAAAGTAATGTGGACAAGTTATGAGTTTTAAGAATGAGGTATTACTAAAATGCGTATCATATCAATTTTGCATTATCAATAAGAAGGTATTATTTTGAAAATATGGTGAACCTCTTTGGGAGTATATAGTGCATTGTATGTTCCCTGTAGATATAGCTATACACATACTTTGAGATGTGTATAAGTTTTAAGTATGTTATATATGCAAACTATAGATAATTTAAAAAGTATTATAATGAGAATATATGAATATAATAGTTAACATAATTAATCAAATTAGTATGTCTTTTTACAGTGGACTCAAAATATATTTATATTTAAAAATTAGAATCTGTAAGCATTGAAGAATGGCTTTGTTGTGCGAAATAAGATCATATGTTTGACTAAATATATCCGCCTATGGTAGAATACCACCCATGGAGGTACTAGATGACAAATCGATTACTACAGCAAAAGCAAAAAGCAGTGCTTATGCTCACACTGTTACTAATAGTCTTTGTTACAGTCTCAGGCTTTATGTGGAATCATGGATTCCAGACTAAAAAGATAGAAACACATCAAGTGGAGGTACCGGTGGCGGTACAATATGAGCGAGTAGATACATTACCAAAGGGAATGGAAGAAGTCGTACAAGAAGGCATATCAGGTATTGATGAGGTGCAAGAAGAAGTTCAATACAATCATGGAGAAATAGTAGATACGAAAGAGCTGCAACGTAAAACAATTACACCTATGAAACCTAAGGTAGTTCGATTAGGTACACAAGACATAGGAGTATCAGGTCCCTATAATCGCGTAAAAGAAGTCATTGCTATGGAGGCAACGGCGTACTTGCCTACAGATGGCGGTGGTGATGGCATTACAGCAACGGGTGTGCGTGCACATCATGGTGTAATAGCCGTAGATCCTAATGTGATTCCATTAGGGACACGTGTATATATACCTGGATACGGTGAGGCAATTGCTGCCGATACCGGTGGAGATATCGTGGGAAATCGTATCGATGTTGTATTGGAAGATTACGGGTCTGCTATGCAATTTGGACGGAGAACTGTAGACGTATATATCCTCTCTTCTTAGTCTATGTATCTATGGCGTTTTTTTAAACTTTATATTGATAGAAGAGCACGGCATACTTATTCGCAAACAACACTATAGAATGAATTATTACTTGCAATGACATTCTGTCTTGTGACAGTTTGTGTGGACAAATGTATAAAGAGTAGACCGCAATACACACCCTCAGAAACGGTATTTCATAATGTTTCTTCGGAGATGTATTGCGGTCTTTTATATGTGAATTTATATAGATAATGGGTCACAAGACAACCTAATTATGACCATATTTTTCAGGTGTATATTTAATGGTTGCGTTGCGAGTGTTTATGTAGAGAATTGTATGCCGTGTTCTTTTATATTTTAAAATTTTAGTGGTGAGGAATGCCATAGACTGCTACGCCTAATTACGTTCGTCTCGAAAGGGTTTGGCATTATTTTGCAATTGTGAGCTATATGTAGTTGGCTAGTAGTGTGTTATGTTTGTTATTGTATGCTATAGGTTTCGATATATGGTATAATAATAAAATATTATGTTGTGGAGGAGCTTATGTTAAAACAGGTCTTGGTGGTTGAGGGAAAATCAGATATTCAACGGGTGCAACAAGCTTTAGAGGTGGAGTGTATTGCTACGGAAGGTTTTAATTTGCGTAAGCCTGTGCTGAGTCGGATTAAGGATGCTTATGAAAAGAGAGGTATCATTATTCTGACGGATCCAGATTATGCAGGTGAGCGGATACGCCGTTTTTTAACAAAGCGATTCCCTTTGGCGCAGCATGCCTTTGTACCACGAGAGGAAGCCTATGCCAATGATGATATTGGGATTGAGCAGGCTAGCTCTGAGTCTATACGTAAAGCACTAGAGGTTCTGCATATAGAATCTATGGAATCATCCGAGTTATTTACTATGCAAGATTTAGTGCAATATGATCTAAGTGGAGGACCTAGTAGTGCTGCTATGAGGGCTCGTATCGGGGCTAAGCTTGGAATAGGATATGGTAATGGGAAGCAATTCTTATACCGTTTAAACCATTATGGCATAAGTCGGGATGCATTTTTTAAGGCACTTTCAGAAGATGAAGAAAAATAATAGGAGTGTTCATGATAGAATCAGTCATTGCAAGTCCAGAGGTTGTACATTATATATGTAAACGATTTGGCATTCAAATGAGTAAAAAATTAGGGCAAAACTTTTTGATTAAGCGCACTGTGGTCGATAAGATTGTGCAGGCTGCAGATTTAGAAGTAGGGGATGCTGTATTAGAGGTTGGGCCTGGTATTGGTACCTTAACGCAAGGTCTGGCACAAAGTGGAGCTAATATTACCTCTGTAGAGCTAGATAGACGCTTGTTAGAGGTCTTAGATACAACTCTAGAGGCCTACGATAATGTGCGCATCATTCATGGGGACGTATTGAAGGTAAATATCCCAGAATTAATGGACCACAAACCATTTAAAGTGGTAGCAAATTTACCGTATTACATTACTACACCGATTATTATGTCTTTGTTAGAATCTAAATTGCCTATCGAACGATTAGTGGTAATGGTGCAAAAAGAAGTGGCAGAGCGTATGATTGCTAAACCAGGCACAAAAATGTATGGCGCTTTATCGGTGGCGGTGCAATATTACACAGATCCATATATTGTCATGGATGTACCACCTAAAGCATTTTTACCAGCCCCTGAGGTAACTAGTGCAGTGATTTGCTGCCCATTACGTAGTGAACCGCCTGTGAAAGTTCATAGTGAAGCGTATTTCTTCCGTGCTGTGAAAGCAGGCTTTGCACAACGGCGTAAAACGTTCAGTAATACGATGAAGACTACTGGATTGAGTAAAGAAGCCATAGAAGCCATTTTGGCAAAAGCGAATATAGATGGATCACGTCGAGGAGAGACATTTACATTAGATGAATTTGCTCTCATCGGTAATGCTTGGTATGAATTAGAATAAAAAACTGAATAAATACATATATTGTTTACGTACTTTGTGAAGAACTATGATAGAAATTAGGGGATAGCTTTAGCTGTCCCCTTTTACCATGTAGTAATGGTTTTATGAGGAGAGTTAATATAAGAAAAATCTATTGTATAGAAAAAGGATTCTGCCACAGATGTGGTAGAATCCTTTTTTGTTTAGGATACATATGGAAGCATTAATTAAATCATTTTTGCCATGAATGTAATTAAGAATGCATTTGTAAAGTCGATGAGGAAGGCACCTACTAAGGATACGACTAACCATGCTTTTGGAGATGGGCCGTATTTAGAAGCCAAGGACAACATGTTTACCAAAGCATTTGGTGTAGCACCCAAACCGAAACCAATAGCACCAGCACCTAACATAACAGAATCGTAGTTGCGTTTGAACAACCAGTAGATTAAGTATGCAAAAATTGTGATAAGTACCATTTGTGCCGCTAAGATTGCCATTAATGGTAAAGCTAAATCTACTAATTGTGCTAATTTCAAGCTATTGATAGCCATAGTAACAAAGATACTTAAAGATACGTTAGACACAGCATCTAAAGCAGCACTATTAATAGTAATACGGCCAGTGAAATCGGCAAAGTTGCGAATACAAGCCCCTACAATCATAGCTCCTATATAGGCAGGTAATGGACCAAATACGGAAGATAGTAGAGCACTCACCAAGGTACCAAGCCCTAAGGAAATACCTACGAAGGCAATCACATGCATTAACGATTGTAAATCGAATAATTTACTTTCAGAGTCGGATTCATTAATATCAATACCGTCAGCTTCTAATAACTCAGGATGATCTACAGGAGTAGGAACATTGTGCATTTTAATGATGCGGTCACCTACTGGAGCACCTAACAATGTACCAGCTACCATACCGAAGGTAGCAGCGGCAATAGCGGCAGAAGCAACACCAGGTACACCCGTTAATTCTTCAAAGTGTGGGCCGAAGGCACCTGCTGTACCAAGACCACCCATCATGGAAACAGAACCAGCCATGATACCAAAGATTGGCTCAATACCCATAGCTTTAGCAATCATGATGCCAGCACCATTTTGAACTACAATCCAGATAGTACATACAATCCAGAAAAAGATGATAGCTACGCCACCTTTTTTAAGGACATTAAGACTGGCCATTAAGCCGATAGTGGTAAAGAAGGCTAACATTAGAAATGATTGCAATGCACTATCAAAGGTAATGTTTACAATTTTATAAAAAGATAAGAATGCAGTTAAGAATGCAAAAGGTAAGCCACCTACAGCTGGAGCAGGCATACTTACACGTTGTAAGAATGGAGAGTGTTTTTTAATAAATTCCCCCAGGTATAACGTAACAATAGCTAATGCTACAGTTTGAATCATAGACAATTTTAATGTCCAGACCCCGTTTACTATACTTAAGTCTATAAGACCTTTCATAGTATAACCCCCTTCGGTTAATAAAAATAAATTAGAATAAACTTATAGCCCTATCATAGCATGATTACAAAGAAGAGTCATAGGTATTTTATGTATACATAAGGGTTGCTGGTAATTTTCATATACATCATATAGCAAATACTTATTAAAAAAATTTTAAACAATTTAAAAGCATATTCTATAGAATGATGACAAATAAAGGATTTAGTACAATAGACCAATAGTGCATGATGTATACACGGGGACAACTTTATTCCTAATTAAGATATAATGAATGCAAAATTGATATAATATCTAAAAGCTTATGTTATTGGGTTCTTATAATGTAATGGAAAGTAAAAATGAAAAAAGACTGATAAATTATTAGAATTATGGTACTATAATAAGGTATATAATAAGGTATATAATAGAGTTTACCAGTAAGCTGATATAAATTTAGTAAGGTTACTAGTATGTGAGGTTATAAGTGAAAAAAATAATTCTAAGTATAGTGGGAAGTATCCTAATAATAGGGATATATTTAGGTATTCAATATGAACGATCTTTAGATTATAAAGCTGTCGGTGTTCCTGTGCTGAATTATCACCGCATTGATTCAGGCATTCGCCACTCCTTGGTGGTGCCTCCAGAAGAATTTAAAAAGCAGATGCAATATCTCCATGATGAGGGATACCATTCAATCACTATGGATGAGTTGTACGATTACGTGACAAAAGGAACCGAATTGCCAGATAAACCAGTATTGATTACATTTGATGATGGATACGTTGACAATTATCAACATGCTATGCCTATTTTAAAAGAATATAATATGAAAGCTACCTTGTTTATGATTACTAGTTCCATTGGAGAAAATCGATTTGTCAATGTAGAGCAATTGAAAGAAATGCAAGCCAATGGTATCGATATCCAAAGTCATACAGTGAATCATAAAGATTTACGCAATATGTCTTTAGATCAAGCACGGGATGAACTTATTAGCTCGAAAGCAGTCTTAGAAGATCGTATGAAACATCCTGTTCGTTACATTGCGTATCCAGGTGGATTTGCTAACAAGGATATAGATAAAATTTCTGAGGAAAGTGGTTATCGTATGGCCTTTACCGTGCAAGCAGGGAATGTAGAACCAGGACAAGATCTATTTAACTTGCCACGACAAGCGGTATTCTTTAATGATACACCATTCGAAAACTTCTGGGTTCGATTACATTATCCATGGGAAAATGCCTTTATGTGGCGTATACATGATAAACTATTAGAGTGGAACTTAAAAGGATTAGCAGATTTAGAACCGTTATTCTAGGGACTGTAAGGTATCATTGATATATCGCTAGATATGATTATAAAAGGGGATAGACCTCTTTTCAAAATTAAAATATAAAAAGAGGAAAGCTGATATTTTTTAATCAGCTTTCCTCTTTTTTCTTTGGAGCTATTTTATTACAGCTCATTTATTTTATTTAGAAATAATATATACTATTCTCTATATTGTGTTACAGGTGGTACGCCTAAATTTATGTATTTGCATATCCAAGCATAAAATATCTTACACCTCTAATTTTGGAGAATGCAAGAATGTTACATCTGGATTTCGTTCTACGACCCAACCCATTTGCCATTCATTGGAGATAAGAACAACGAGACGACCTCGATTATCTTTTACAATCATCGCATTGTCCATACCTTTTAAACTATTCACATCGACTTCGCCATCGATCCAACGAGCTACACTGTATGGCAAGGAGTTGTTCACAAGATCGACACCGTATTCGTGTTTTAAACGGTATTGTAGTACTTCAAATTGAAGCATACCAACGGCGCCGACCACGAAAGAGTCCATAGAGTAAAGTGGTTCAAAAATTTGTACGGCCCCTTCTTGTGCTAATTGCGTCATCCCCTTCAAGAACTGTTTTCGCTTCATAGAATCTTTTGGTGTGACACGAGCGAAGAATTCTGGTGGGAATACAGGAAAGTCACTGAACGTTACCTTGTGATTGGACGCACATAAGCTGTCGCCTACGCCCATTGTGCCCGCATCGAAGACACCGATAATATCCCCTGGGTAAGCTTCATCAATGATGGTGCGTTCTGTAGCCAAGAATTGTTGTGGTTGGGATAGGCGTAAGGTTTTGCCAGATTGTTGATGAAGTACATTCATACCTTTTTCGAACTTACCAGAACAAATACGCATGAATACAATACGGTCATGGTGATTTGGATTCATGTTGGCTTGGATTTTAAAGACGAACGCAGAGAAGTCCTCAGACGTAGGTTCTACCGTTTCTTCACGGGCCACACGTGGGGCCGGCATAGGAGCTAGTTCTAAGAATTTTTCAAGGAATGGTTTAACCCCAAAGTTTGTCATAGCAGAGCCAAAGAACATTGGTGTTAATTCGCCAGCTTTTACTTTGTCTAAATCAAAAGTATCACCAGCCACGTCGAGAAGTTCAATGTCATCGATTAAGGATTGATGTACTTCTTCGCCCAATAGGTCACGGAATGCTGGATCATGTACATCCCCTTTGGTGGATGCTAGCTTCTTTTGACCATGGGATTCATCTTTTTCAAACAATTCCACGGTATTTGTTTCTCGGTCGTACACACCTTGGTATTCACCGTTAATGCCTACAGGCCAGTTCATAGGAACAGCACGAATGCCGAGAGAATTTTCAATTTCTTCCATCAAATCGAAAGGGTTTCGTCCAAAGTGGTCAATCTTGTTGACGAAGGTAAAGATGGGGATACCACGTTCTTTACAAACGGCGAATAATTTTTTTGTTTGCGCTTCCACACCTTTTGCCACATCGATCAGCATGACAGCACTATCGGCGGCCATTAGCGTACGGTATGTATCTTCAGAGAAGTCTTGGTGACCAGGAGTATCTAGAATGTTCACGCGATGACCATCGTAATCAAATTGTAATACGGAACTCGTCACAGAGATACCACGCTGCTTTTCAATCTCCATCCAGTCGGATACGGCATATTTTTGCGTTTTTCTAGACTTAACGGAACCAGCCAAGTGGATAGCACCACCGTATAGCAAAAGTTTTTCCGTCAATGTTGTTTTACCCGCATCAGGGTGAGAAATGATGGCGAACGTACGGCGCCGAGTTACTTCTTCTAAAAATGTCATAATTCACCTCTATTAATCCATGTGTATGGTACATACTTTCATATCTTTAAAATTATATACTATTTGAGGGCTCCCTGTATAGGATAGGATAGTGAAAGTTGAGAGACGTAGCATACAGATGCAAATACATTGGACCGTTCACTCGTCAATCTAGGTGAAAGTAGCACTGGTAGGAAATTTTAGAGGAGTATGAAAGATAGATAAAGAAGTATCAGTTTAGACAAGTATTGCGCCTTGGAAGGGGATTTCTACCATATCTGTAGTATATGATACATGAACTTTGGATAAGTACAGCATGCTAAGAGATGCTAAGAAATTAGACGACTGTTTAAGGATTTAGTTCATTTGTAGTATAATAACAGTTAATGTAAAGAAGATCTGGTGTAAAAAAGCAGTACTAAATCGTAGTAAAGAGTAATAGATAGGAAAAGGGAGCGTATGCGTTTATTTATTGCGGAAAAGCCTAGTGTAGGGCGAGAATTAAGTCAAGTGTTACCGAACCCACAGAATGCTAAGCGACATGATGGGTATATCATACAAGGTGATGATGTGATTACTTGGGCCTTCGGTCATATGCTTGAACAAGTTGAGCCTGGTGAGTATGATGAGAAATATAAATATTGGAAGTTTGATTCCTTGCCGATTTTACCCACCGCATGGAAATTAAAAGTTAAGTTATCTAGTGCCAAGCAATTTAAGGTAATTAGTGGGCTAATCAAAAAAGCGGAGATCATTGTTAATGCAGGCGACCCGGATAGAGAAGGTCAATTATTGATAGATGAAATGCTAGATTACTTGGGTAATACCAAGCCAGTAGAACGTATTTTACTCAATGCATTAGATGAAAAATCTATGCGGTACGCCTTGGAACATATGCATGATAATAGGAAATATCAACCTTTAAAAGATTCTGCCTTAGCACGATCCCGTGCTGATTGGTTGATGGGGATGAATTTATCTCGTGCCTACACCTTAGAGCAACAGCATTTAGGAAACAAAGTGACCTTTCCTATTGGCCGTGTAAAAACGCCAACCTTAGCGTTGGTGGTGCGAAGAGAGCGAGAACTACAAAACTTTGTGCCCGTTGAATATTATGTGTTGCAAGTACAATATGGACATGAAAAGGGAGAGTTTTGGGCTACTTGGAAGCCGAAAGATACGCAACAAGGATTAGACCCTGATGGGCATAT
Source organism: Veillonella sp. VA142 (assembly GCF_003992135.1). Taxonomy (GTDB): domain Bacteria; phylum Bacillota; class Negativicutes; order Veillonellales; family Veillonellaceae; genus F0422. The sequence goes on from NZ_RQVN01000001.1 coordinate 20,902, forward strand.
GCTAGATCAGACTATCCTCAATAATTTGCGTGACCGTCTGATGCAATCACCGGAAGGAACTATTTCTTTGGTAGAAAAGAAAAAGAAAAAGGAAGGGCAGCGATTACCATTCTCCTTGTCTTCACTACAAATTGTAGCGGGTAAGTTATATAACTATACGCCACAAGAAGTATTGGACATTGCACAAAAATTATATGAGAAAAAATATACATCCTATCCTCGGTCAGATTGTGAATATTTACCAGTGAACCAACTTTCAGATGGGAAAGCAATCCTGTCGAACTTGGTTAATATGGGCCATAAGGAATTAGCTGTATGGGCAAAGGAAAGTAATCCAACCATTAAAAGCCGTGCATGGAATGATAGTAAGGTTACAGCCCATCATGCCATTATTCCGACCACCGTACGTTGCCCTTTGCATACCTTATCAAAAGAAGAGCAAAATATTTATTTCCTTATTGCACAAGCCTATATTGCGCAATTTTATCCAGAGCATGTATATGAGCATACTCGCATCGAAGTGACGCACCAAGAGGAACTGTTTACTACAACGGGGCGTGTCGTTATCGATATGGGATGGAAAGCATTATATAAAAAGGCAAAATCTACGGAAGAATCGGAAGAAAACCAAGAGGATGAAGAAACGTCTTTACCTGCTGTACGTAAAGGAGAGACGGTAACGGCAAAGGATAGCAAGGTGGACCAGCGGAAAACTAAACCACCGAGTCGGTTTACCTCTGCTACCTTAGTACAAGCGATGAAGGAAATTCACAAATATGTAAAAGATGAAGAACTAAAGAAACAACTCAAAGATGTGTCCGGTATTGGAACAGAAGCCACACGGGCTACAATTATTGAAGATTTAATTCATAATAAAAAGAATCCTTTCCTTAAAGAAGAAGGGAAAAAGAAAATCTTAATTCCTACAGAGTCTGCGTATGCCTTAGTGGATGCATTGCCAGATTCCTTGCTGTATCCGGATGCGACGGCACAGTGGGAAGAGCGGCTAGCAAAGATGAGTGAAGGGGATGAAGCGATTGATGTATTTTTAGATGACCAAACAAAATTTGTTGTGCAACTGATTGAAGAAGTCAAACAACGGGTAGGAAATATACCTAAAGTGCCTATGCCTAAGTCAGAGTCAGGTCACAAAGGAAGCGGTGTCAAACGAAACTTTTCTACGGCACAGCCAATAGGACGTTCTTGCCCGAAGTGCAAAACAGGGGAATTGCTCCTGCGGAAAGGGAAGTTTGGAGAGTTTTACGGATGTTCTAGATTTCCAAATTGTAACTATACGGAAAAAGTGTCATTGTCTAAGGACAGTGTATCAGATGATACGCACAAAGAGTATACATGCCCGCGATGCAAACGGGGGTACCTTGTACAGTATGATTCACAACCGGAACCAGTATGGAAATGTAGTGAAGGCGAAGGTTGTCGAACAAGCTGTGCTGATGTAGATGGCAAACCAGCTATCTATGCGAATCGGAAGTAAGTACATAGACTTGGCATAGTTGGAGATATAAAAAAGAGTCGCGCTTTTTCTGATTAGAATATAAAAATAGAGGAAAGTTGATATATTTCTGTCAACTTTCCTCTATTTTATATGTAGACTATTTTGTTATAGCCCCTTGTATTGTGGCTGTTTAGTTATAGCCTTTTTTTATAATATGTTATTAAGCAACGGATCCATCTTTTAGAAGGGCCGTTTGCTGATACTAGAAACTTATTGTTTACCTCGACTACGTCCACTAGAGCCACTAGATTTTGCACGGCGTACCCGTGTGTTAGCCCCTTTATGACCACGAGCTTTGTGAGCTTTCGCTTTTGTTGCTTGGTATGTACTTTTAATTTTCGGTTTCTTGCTAGCAGTTTCCTTTTTAGGGGCTAAGCCAGAACCTTTTGTTTTGACTTGACCATCTTTTGTATATTTCGTTAATGTAGCTTGAATGGATCGTTCGATACGACGTACCCAAATCTCTTCGGCTGGCGTAGCAAAGGTTACGGCAACACCGGTGGAACCGGCACGACCTGTACGGCCGATGCGGTGGATGTAGTAATCCATGTCATGTGGTACATCGAAGTTATATACGTGACTGACCCCTTCGATGTCGATACCGCGAGCGGCAATATCGGTAGCTACTAAAATAGGGGGATTGCCTTTGGCGAACTCTTTCAATACTTGTGTACGGCGACCTTGTGTCATATCCCCATGGATTTCGCCGAGTTCCACACCTTTACGGGCTAACTCATAAGCCAATTTAATAGCGACTTCTTTTGTATTACAGAATACGATGGCAAGATAAGGATTATCTGCCTCTAGCATAGCCACAAGGCGATTCACTTTGTCTTGTTCTTCCATCATGTATACTTTTTGTTCAATCGTATCGAGGGTAATGTTTTCTCCTTGCACAGTCACAGATGTAGGTTTTTGCATGTAGGCTTTTGCCAAATTACGAATCTTGTCAGGGATGGTAGCAGAGAACATTAATAGTTGACGTTTACCGTCAGTGCCACTAATAAGCTTTTCTATATCTGGTAAGAATCCCATATGAAGCATTTGGTCCGCTTCGTCCAATACAACACGGCGGATGGAGTTCAAGTGTAAAGTACCACGATTAACGTGATCTAGCAATCGACCAGGTGTACCGATGATGACATGAGGACGGCGACCTAGCTTTTGCAATTGGCCCTCGATGGTTCTGCCACCAATGAGTGGCAATACATCTACTCCTAAGATAGCACCTAAGTGACGAGCTTCCTCTGCGATTTGTTGGATGAGCTCACGAGTAGGGGCAATGATGAGTGCCTGTTCTTGTTGTAGGTCTACGTGGATACGTTGCAATAGAGGTAATAAAAATGCTAATGTCTTGCCCGTTCCTGTTTGGGCTTTGGCGATGACATCTTGCCCTTTGAATATAAAGGGGATGGATTTTTCTTGAATTGGTGTCGGTTCTTTTACGCCTACCTTTTGTAATGCTTGTATGAGTTCAGGCACGATGCCTAAGGATTGAAATGATTTCATAATATATCTCCGTTTCTAAATGACTTTAATGATTTTATTATATCATAACTTCCACATAGGTGGGCCTGTGAAAGTTCTTTCACATAGGAAAGCAATACTATGAAATAGATGGTCTAGTTGTAAATCAATGGGGACCAGTCAAGAGACGTAAGCCACAGAATACGCTATAAAATATAAGGTTTAGAGAATAGATAATGAGAAACATATAGTTTATATATCGTTATTATTTGTATGATGAAATTGATAATTATAAAAATGTATACAGAGTATACACCTATAAAATAATGCATTCATTAAGTGTGGCACTTGATAAAAATAGATTTATAATTTTACGAAAAGATGAAAATATAATGATATTCTTTATTGATATTTTTTTATATTATGGTATAATGTAAAAAGTTCATATATTCAATATATGGTAGGTTTGGGTATAATTTTTACATGTAGGAGGTGTAGTATGATCAAAAAGTTGTCCGACATGAAGCCTGGTGAAGTAGGGACGGTAGCAGCTGTTAATGGAACTGGTAACGTTAAGCATCGTTTGGTGGACATGGGCGTTGTACCAGGCACGGCAGTACGCGTTATGAAGTATGCGCCATTGGCAGACCCGGTGGAAATCAAAGTAAAAAACTTCGAGCTATCACTACGCATTAGTGAAGCGCAAATGATTGATATTGAAGTCCAATAAGGAGAATTGCTAAGATGGCAGACAACACACATACCAAGATTGAGGTTGCTTTAGCGGGTAACCCTAACTGTGGTAAAACAAGTATTTTTAACAACATGACGGGGTCCCGTCAACACGTAGGTAACTACTCAGGTGTTACAGTAGAGAAAAAAATAGGTCATGCGAAAATCGATGGTCACGAAATTGAGATCATCGACTTGCCAGGTACCTATAGTTTAACAGCGCGTTCTATTGATGAATTGGTGGCTCGTAATGCTATCATCAATGAACATCCTGAACTCATTGCGAACGTAGTGGATGCGTCCAATTTAGAACGTAATTTATACTTAACTGCGCAATTGATTGAGTTAGAACAACCTTTATTGCTTGTATTAAACATGGGGGACGTAGCTAAAGAAATGGGGCTACAGTTCGACCTAAAAAAATTAGAAGCTTTAACGGGATCTACTGTTGTAGAAACTATCGGTCGTTCCAATAAGGGAACTGACGATGCACTACGAGGAATTGTAAAAGTAGCTAAAGAGCGAAAACTTCCTAATGTTCGTGTTAACTATGGCGAAGAATTAGAGCCAGCTATTGCAGAATTAGAAGCAGAAGTAGCTAAATTTGATACAGGACGTTATCCACACCGTTGGTTGGCTATCAAATTACTTGAACAAGATACTGAAGTATTCGAAAAAGTAAAAGAATTTGATCCATCTGGTGCTTTGTTGAACAAAGCGGAAGCGCTACGTACAGAGTTAAACAAATCTATAGATATGGATATTATCTTCCAAGAACGCCGTCATGGCTTTGCAGTAGATGTGTTTACACAAGTGTTAACAGTAGTGCCTAAACACCAAGATACTAGATCAGATAAAATTGATAAAATTTTAACAAACCGTTGGTTAGGCCTTCCAATCTTCTTGCTTATCATGTGGGTAATGTTCTACTTAGTTATTACCTTAGCAGAAACTCCTCAACATTGGATTGAAGATGGCTTCAAGATGTTAACTGATTATCTTGGAACAGCTATAGAAGATGAATTGTTAAAATCATTGATTAATGATGGTATCATCGGCGGTGTAGGGGCTGTATTGAGCTTTATCCCTAATATCGTTCTTTTATTCGTATGTATTTCCTTCTTGGAAGATACTGGTTACATGGCGCGTGCGGCCTTCGTTATCGACCGTGTTATGCGCGGTGTAGGTTTACATGGTAAATCTTTCATTCCGATGCTATTGGGCTTTGGATGTAACGTTCCATCTATCATGGGTGCTCGTATCCTTGATAACCCTAAAGATCGTATGATTACAATCCTAGTATCTCCATTCATGAGTTGTAGTGCTCGTTTGCCTGTATATACATTATTGGCATCTGCATTATTCCCACCAGAAGATGCACCAACTATTCTATTGGGAATTTATGTATTAGGTATTGCGGTAGCTCTTATTACTGCTAAAGTACTTCGTAAATATGTATTTAAAGGCGAAGCAGAACCATTCGTAATGGAAATGCCACCATATCATTTGCCAACACTTCGTTCTGTGGCAACCCATATGTGGGAACGTACCATTATGTATATGAAAAAAGCGGCTACATTCATCTTGGCGGCATCCATCCTTATATGGTTCTTAACATCCTTCCCACAAGATGTAGAATACTCTCAAGATTATGATGCAGCTAAAGCTGAAGTAACAGCTATGCATGAACAAAAAGCTACTACGATTCTAGATGAAGCACGATTAGCAAATGATGGTGACAAAGATAAAGTTTCTGAAATCTATGATCAAATGCTTGCTTTAGATGAAGAACATAAAGATGATCCTAAAGATCCTAATGCAGAAGAACCAGCATACTTTGAAGGTTTAAAATCTGAAGAATTATATCCAGTGGCATGGTCATTATATGTAAACCACCAAGAAGAAGACGACGAAGTAAAAGCGTTGGATCTAAAACAAGGTCAAGAAAAAATTGAGCAATCCTATGCGGCGCAATTCGGTCACTTCATTGAACCTGTCATGGCACCTCTTGGATTTAGCTGGCGTGTAAATATCGCAGTTATCGCAGCGGTAGCAGCGAAAGAAGTTATGGTTAGTACATTAGGTACAATCTATGCAATCGAAGCTAGTGAAGACGATTCTACATCATTACAAGAATACCTAACTAATGACCCAGAATTTACTCCATCTATCGGCTTAGGCTTGATGGTATTCGCGTTATTATACTTACCATGTTTAGCAACTATGGCTGTATTAAAACGTGAAACTGACTCTTGGAAATGGTTCGGTGCTGTATTTGCCTATACTAGTACATTGGCTTGGGTGGGTGCGTATATTGCAGTTCACTTAGGACGTGCCTTAGGGTTAGATTAATCAATAATGATAGTAAAACATATTAAATGATTATATTGAGAAATGTTTTATTTCAAATAACATTGAAATTAAGCTATTTATCGTTGATTTAAAAATATTTTTAAATGCTACTTGAAAATGAGAAAGGAATGGTGTATACTATGAGTAGTAGTATTATTGTTTATGCAATTGGTCTAGTAGCAGTTATTTATGTAGCATACAGAGTATATAAAAGCGCAACAAGTGACGGCGGCGGATGCGGCTGTGGTAGCTCTAAAGACTCTGGAGCTGGTTGTGGCGGTTGTGGTTGCGGTGGCGGCCACGAAGCTGAAGAACATAAATAACTATATACCATAAGTGTGGTAAGAGGGACCCTATGCAAAGGGCCCCCCTTACTTTTATGTTGCTAGTATCAATTCATTTCATTCAAAATTTTTTTATTATACAGAAAGGAACACAATCATGTTCAACGTAAAAAAAGAAACTTTAAGAGATGCTAATGTATTCGCAGCTGGTTTAGCTTTAGGCACAGTAGGTTTGAAAGTATTAACTTCTAAAGATGCTCGCAAAGTATATGCCAATGTAGTAGCAGCTGGTCTTCGTGCAAAAGATAGCATTTTAAAAACGACTGAAAAATTACAAGCTTCCACAGATAGCATCTTAGCTGAAGCGCAAGAAATCAACGAAACTCGTGACGAAGAAGTGTTAACAGAAGGAAAGTAATCCATGATGCAATTTAAAATGTTGCAACGCTTGTCCCGTCGTCTTCATGTACGTATTGAGGAACGTAAGTTTAATGATGCACAGGCTCAATATATCGAAGATACATTGATGGCCTGTGAAGCCATTACCAAAGCGAACTTCTATACTCGTTCTGGGGACATCATCATCCAACATACTGGTGATGAAAGTGCAGTGAAAGCTGCTTTATTCGGACTTAACGATTTAGATTTAGCGAATGCACCCGCATTACATGAACTTTCGCCACGCCTTGTCAACAAGCGTTACAAAGAAGAAATGATCGATAAAACCTTGCTTTATATCGGTAAAAAAATTGTGTTACCAGCACCTATTGCAGCGGCATGGTCTTGGTTCGATGGTATCAAGTTCATCGGTACAGCGATTAAAACATTGTGGAAACGCAAATTGACTGTAGAAGTATTAGATGGTGTAGCAATCGGTGCCGCATTATTGCAAAAAGATTACTCCACAGCGGGCGCTGTGATGTACTTATTAGGCATCGGTGAAATCCTAGAAGAATGGACATTGCGCAAATCTGTACTGAACCTTGCTGAAAGCATGTCCTTGAACGTAGACAAAGTTTGGGTTCTTGTAGACGGCGTAGAAGTAAGCAAGCCAATCGGCGAAGTTCAAGTGGGCGACATCGTAGTGGTTCGCCAAGGCGAAGTGGTGCCATTGGACGGCCAAGTTGTGGACGGCGTAGTTCTCGTGAACGAAAGCTCCATGACGGGAGAACCTGAGCCAGTTCGTCGGGATGCAGGTACATCGGTGTATGCAGGTACTGTCGTAGAAGAAGGTCAATGTTCCTTTGAAGTACGTACTACTTGCAAACATACTCGTTTCGAGCAAATCGTAAACTTAATCGAAGAATCGGAACAAATGAAATCCGGTATGGAACAAAAAGCATATCGTATGGCAGATAAATTGGTACCAGTGAGTTTCTTGGGTGCTTTCGCAACCTTTGCATTAACTCGCAACTTGATGAAAGCTTTATCTTTCGTTATGGTAGACTTCTCCTGCGCATTGAAATTGTCCATTCCATTGGCGGTATTATCCGCTATGCAAGAAGCATCCAACCGTGGTATCACTGTAAAAGGTGGTAAATTCTTGGAACGCATTGCAGAAGCAGATATGATCGTCTTCGATAAAACAGGTACGCTAACAAAAGCAGAACCTGTATTCCAGGAAATCATTCCTTTCAATGGTAATGATGCAGAAGAAATGTTGACATTAGCAGCTTGCTTGGAAGAGCATTTCCCTCATTCCATGGCTAAAGCAGTTGTGTCCGCAGCACAAGATCATCATTTACCACATAAAGAAATGCATTCCAAAGTAGAATACGTTGTAGCACATGGTATTGCATCTAAAGTGGGTAACCGCAAAGTGCGTATTGGTAGCTATCACTTCATCTTTGAAGATGAAAAGACAACAGTTCCGGCTGGAGAAGAAGCAAAATTTGAAAACCTTCCAGAAGGTTGTTCCTATCTATATCTAGCGATTTCTAATATTCTATCTGCGGTTATTTGTATTAAAGACCCAGTGCGTGAAGAGGCGAAAAATGTGATTCGTGAACTTCATGAGTTAGGCGTGAAGAAAATTGTTATGATGACTGGCGATAGCCGTAAAAATGCTGAGCGCGTAGCAGCGGAAATTGGTATTGACGAAGTACATGCGGAAGTGATGCCAACTGACAAAGCTGATTACGTACGCAAAGCAAAAGAAGAAGGTTACACAGTAATGATGGTAGGGGACGGAATTAACGATTCCTTGGCATTGTCTGAAGCACATGTAGGTATTGGTATGAATGAAGGTGCTCCTATTGCACAAAAAATTGCCAATGTCACAGTGTCCAGTGATAACTTAACTGCCATCGTTGACTTGCGTCGTATTTCCATGAAACTAATGGATCGTATTAAAATTAACTATAACTCCATTGTAGGCGTGAATGGTAGCCTTGTAGGAATGGGCGTATTAGGACTTATGCCTCCTAGCTCTACTGCATGGATTCATAACTTGTTCACACTTGGCGTGGGTATGTATAGTATGACTCCATTATTGGAAAAACCAAAAACAACAAACGATGACTGCATCGAAGTAGAAGCAGTTGTGGCATAATACATTTATAAAGGCTCTCGTCATTGACGAGAGCCTAAAATATGGTATACTATAGTTGTAACAACAAGAAGAACCCGACGTGTGTTCGGCGTTAGGTTCATCTTAAAATCTTCGCGTATGATGACCCTAACGTGTGCAGCGCTAGGGTCGTTATATTACTATCTACTAATTATTTTAGTAACTGTAATACGGCAACTACTAAAGTAAGAATGGAAATGATTAATTGAATCTTTTCATAATTACGCATAGTATCACCACCTTTCGGTGATGAACCTAACTCACATCGAGTTCTTATAATTAGTATATCATAATTAGCATCCGTAAGGATGCTTTTTTGTTTGTAAAATTGAAACAGCATATGTATTTATAAGATGACCGATGTTTGTTATACTATAGAGAGAGATCATTTTGGTATAGAAAGGAAATTATATGTCAACCATACAAGATGTAGTGCAACGCACGATGTATATGAGTATATTTTTTATATTGATTCCCCTAGGGGCTTATACAATTCATACGGGTATGAGCGCCATGGTGGCGGGAGTCAGTTATGGAGTGTTATCCTTGTTTATTCCGATTTTTTATTTGCGTTCTAGTGAAAGTGGATTTGGCCCTAAGGCTCGCAGAATACCCACTTATGTGTACGTAATAGCTTGGGCATTAGTACAAGGAGGTACATTCTTGGTGTTCAACAATTTAGATTTATCTTGGTTGTGGAACTTATCGACTATAGGCCGTGATGTGGTGTTTGCTATCATCATGTATTGCCAAGTAACATTGTCTTTGGTCTTGGCATTAGTAGGTGGAAACAATACAGAGGTGTAATATGAGAAGTTATATAAAATTTTATAGTTGGTCCATGCTCTGGATTATTCCTCTAAGCTTGGTATTTAGCTTAGGACAGTTTGACACGTCTAGCATCATCATGTTTGTTATCGCCTCTTTGGGGATTCCTTTGGGATTGAAAGCTATACCAAGACTGGCGGGACAATTTGACTTTCACTTAGGAAAAGGGCATTACACATATGCTTGGTTGTGGTGGAATCTATTCTTTTTCTTCGGTAATGGTGTATTGCCGTTTACCTTGCCAAAAGAACCTATCTACATCATGCTAGTCTGGATATTGACTATGTTAGTTGTGGTGGCACTTATGATCGGTACAGCGAAACTATTAGATTGCTGGATGGCACGAAAAGAACGCCAGTATTTTATTGATACGGTGCTAAATATATCAACCTATGCCTTGCCGTTGCCAATGTTATTTTTAGGAGATGTTCTGTATCTAAATCTTAATAATCCCATTGTTCAAGCAGCGTTAGACCAACAGAGCATCATAGGGTTAGTTGCTAGCCTATCTATTGGGCTAATGTTCATGATGCTCACCACGATCGGCAGCATGGTATTATATTTATACCCACGTCGTACGGCGTTGTGGCCTCGTGTGACTGCCATCGTAGTCATGGCAGTATGGTGGGTGGCAACTAATGCACATATCCTATTCGGTGGATATATTCCAGACATTGTGAAAGTTTGGGCGGGGAAAGCATTGCCAGTTTTCACAGGTAGTCCATTAGTCTATATTACGCCGTCTGTGTTTGAAATCTGCGCCATTGCTTTAAGCGTAGCTATTGGATTGGGCATTGAGAAATTATGGTTGTCTAAAAAAGATACAACTATCTAATGAGGAGCTGCAAAAACTCTAATATAATATGAGGAAACGTAATACGATTTAGAAACTTCTAATACAATAGAGGGAAATATAATACGAGTATAGAACCTTCGTTAATTAAGGAGATGATTAGCTTGAAACTTTCATGTAGTTATGTAGATGATATGCTAGTTAGAATGGCTCACCATAGTACCGCTATTGAAGGGAATACACTGACACAATATGAAGCTAAATGTATTTTATTAGATGGTATCATTCCTAGAGCGATGCATGAACGTGAATTTTATGAAGTTAAAAATTATAAGAAATATATGGGATTTTTAATAGATAATTATCCCAAGGGAATTACCATTCAACTAATAAAAGATACTCATAGTTATTTATTACAAGATATTAGAGAGGATACTGGAGTATTTAAGACGGTTCATAACATCATCGTAGGAACTGATTTTATGCCTACAGAACCTTGTTTAGTGCAATTAGAATTAAAAAACTGGTGTGATACGTTAGAATATAGACTCAATCTCTCTAATACTATGGAAGAAAAAATTGAAGTTATTATGGAGCAACATTTGCGATTTGAACGAATACATCCATTTTCTGATGGCAATGGAAGAACTGGTAGGGCGTTAATTGTTCATTCTTGTCTGCAACAAGGAATTGCTCCTATTATTATTCATAAAAGTGATAGACAGCTATACATAAATTTATTGTCTAAGTTAGATATAAAAGGATTAACAGAACTGGGAATACGGTTGTCGAACGAAGAACAGACTAGAATGAAGATTATTAATAATGCTGAACTAGAGTTATAGAAGGATATTAATAAAGAGACAACGTTTCAGCGATTATGGCAAGTTGGCGCCAGCGTCTAAAGCAGATTATGCTTTCATCTTGCATAGCTTGTACCATTTGAACACAGAGGGAACGATGGCCATTGTATTGCCACATGGGGTCCTATTCCGTGGCTCAGGAGAAGGTAAAATCAGGGAGACTATCATCGAGAAAAATTACTTGGATGCAGTCATTGGATTGCCAGCGAACTTGTTCTATGGAACGAGCATTCCGACCACGATTTTAGTGTTCAAAAAGAACCGTACCAACCGTGATGTGTTGTTCATCGATGCTAGTAATGAGTTTGAAAAAGGGAAAAACCAAAATAACTTGAGTGAAGAACATATCGCTAAGATTATCGACACCTACCGCAACCGTGTGGACGTAGAGAAATACGCGCATGTGGCGAGTCTAGAGGAAATCAAGGAGAATGATTACAACTTGAACATCCCTCGTTACGTGGACACCTTTGAAGAAGAGGAAGAACTGGATCTTGACGAAATTAATCGCATGATCGAGCAAGATAACCGTGACATTGCAACGTTGGAAAAAGAAATTGCAGAGCAACTGGCACTGTTGGTGGTGAAACTGTAGAGACTGAGTATATTCACTTCTAATTAAAGAAATGAGAAAGAGCTATGATTAATTTTAGAATTAAAATCAATAGTGGAGCAATTACAAGAAATTGAACAGGCTAATGCATTATTATAAGTAGTAAGAATTAAATTCTTTTATTTGCATAGTTATAAAACTTATTTTTAAGAATAAAGCGATACAATAGGTTACCACCGTTGTATCGTTTTTTGATTTTATAATATAGTTACATGAATTTTATAATAGTTACAAAAAGTAGCACTGACAGTGAATGTTGACTGTTGGTGCTATTTTGTAGGAAAAATACAAAGGATAGGGAATACCTCTAGTAGATAGTATTGTACTATCTCTAGTTTTAGTAGGTATGATATAATTAAAAAAAGGAAGGCATTCCATGTACATTAAGTCGTTTGATGAACTGACATTCCAAGATAATTTTATCTTTCAGAAGGTGATGTTAAAGAAACCGATTTGCAAGGCTGTATTGGAACGGTTGTTAGATATTTCTATTCAGGATATTGTCTACATTCATGAGGAGAAAATTCTAGATGTAAGCTTGGAAACGAAGAGTGTTCGCTTAGATGTGTATGTGAATGATGACAAGGGGACTGTGTTCAACATTGAGATGCAAACCAGCAAGGATATGGAAGAATTGGTAAAGCGCACACGCTTTTATCAAAGTATTTTGGATATGTATCACCTACAAAAAGGTCAGAAGTACATGACTTTGAACGATTCGTATATCATTTTTATTTGTACGTTTCCTGTATTTACGGGCAATCGTCATAAGTATACGTTCAAAAATGTTTGTATCGAAGACCAGGGCATTGCTTTGAATGATGGTGCCACAAAGTTATTTTTAAGTACAAAAGGAACGCAAAATGATGTGTCGAAACCGTTGCAAGCGTTTTTAGATTATATTGATGGACAGGAAGCAACAGATGAGTTGTTAAAAGATATAGAGGAAGCAGTGTACGAAGCAAAACATTGTGAGGTCTGGAAGGAGGAATATAAGATGTTATCTATGGATCATTATACATATTGGAAAGAAGGCGTGGCTGAAGGTAAGGCTGAAGTTGTTATTCAGATGTTGCAAGAAAAGTTGTCGCTAGAAATGATTGCTCGCCTTACTAAATTAACAGTAGAGCAAGTACAAGAAATTGGACAGGATAATGCATTATTATAAACAGTAAGAATTAGATTCTTTTGCTTGCATGTTTCTAAATCCTACTTTTAAGAATAAAGTGATACAATAGGTTACCCCCGTTGTATCGCTTTTTGATTTTGTGATATAGATACTCGAATTTTTATAATACTCACAAAAAGTAGCACTGACAGTGAACGTTGACTGTTAGCGCTATTTTGTGGGAAAAATGAAAAGGAAGTGGAATACTACTAGTGATAGTATTGTGCTATTTATAGTTTTATTAGATATTGTATAATTTAGGAAAGAAAGCTGATGATTGTGTATTGACTTTCTTTTTTTATTGCTTCCATACAAATACCTGGGAACAGCGTAAGTTGGGAGAATTTGGGAAAGCAACTGGGGGAACATCTATTGAATCTGACTTTGTTGAAGATGGAGAATATAAGGTTATTAGTATTGGAAGCTATAGCGAAGAAGCTTTATGTAATGATCAAGGGTTGAGAGTAAACAAAACTGAAAAAACAAAAAGTAGAATATTGAATAAAAATGATTTAACTATGATTTTAAATGATAAGACATCATCTGGTAATATTATTGGTACAGTTCTATTGATTGATGAAGATAATACTTACGTTTATAACCAACGGACTCAAAGAATTGAAGTAAATCAAAATAACTATGATGCCGAATTTTTATATCATATGCTTAATTCTCCTAATTGTAGAAACCTAATAGTTAAGGCAAGTCAAGGTAACACTCAGATATATGTTAATTGGTCTGCAATTAATAATTTAGAGTATAAAATTCCGGTTGTATTAGAAGAGCAGCAAAAAATAAGAACTTTACTTTCTAATATTAAAAACCTCATCACCCTTCATCAGCGTAAGTATTTCCCAATTTTTCACAATACAGGATAGATATCAGATAACTCCTTATATGCTTTTTTTGAAATATACGAGTAAGATATGTATAAGAGCCATTTCTATGTTGTCATGTAAATGAAGAGGTATAAATATGGTAAAGGCTGAGGAAGGATCGGAATTATTTTGCAAGTATTATGAACGTTGGATTCGGATGTATAAGGAAGGTGCTATTCGAGAAGTGACTATGAAGAAGTACGAGATTACTTTGGCATGGTTGCAAAGGTTAGTGCCTGACTTACGACTTTCAGAGTTAAATCGAATTAGCTATCAACAATTATTGAATGACTATGCAGTGTATCATGAACGACAAACAACGATGGACTTTCACCATCAGTTAAAAGCAGCTGTATTGGACGCGGTAGATGAAGGATTCATTGATAGAGATCCGACACGAAAAGCAATCATTAAAGGAAAGACGCCACGGGAGAAGATTAAGTATTTAAATCAATTTGAGTTGCACACGCTGCTAGTGCATTTACATCTTACGCCAGAAATTAATTGGGACTGGTTTATTTTTATTATAGCCAAGACTGGTATGCGTTTTTCAGAGGCCTTAGCATTGACGCCAAAAGACTTTGATTTTTCACATCAATCACTGATTGTGAATAAAACTTGGGATTATAAAGGAAATGGTGGATTTCTGCCAACAAAAAATAAATCATCCGTACGAAAGATTCAATTGGATTGGCAAACGATTATTAAATTTTCTGAATTGATTAAAGATTTACCCGAAGATGAACCAATTTTTGTGAAAGGGTCTGTGTACAACTCAACGGTAAATGATAGGTTAGAGAGATATTGTAAAGACCTAGGGATTCCTGTTATTTCTATTCATGGATTACGACATACCCATGCGTCCCTATTGCTCTTTGCAGGTGTGTCTATTGCCAGTGTTGCTAGATGATTAGGGCATGCCAGTATGACTACAACGCAGAAAATATATATCCATATCATTCAAGAATTGAAAAACAGGGATATTGATTTGGTCATGCGATCTATGGCAGGACTGGCATAAATTATTTCCATAGAATGGCTCTTTTTGCACAATAAAAGGCTGTCACTGACATGTAGTAAATTCTACACATACAGTGACAGCCCCTATAGTATTAAATATACAATATATGATTTAGTACCAACGTGTTAATGGTAGTTCATTGTTAATGCATTTTGTCATCAGAATTTGATGTAAATCCATATTACCAATATAGAAACCAGCGGCACAACCACATAGGTATAAGTCCCACATGCGTACAAATTCAGTGCCCCGTACTTTTTCTACTTGGTCACGGACCCCTTGGAAATTATTGTACCAATGCATCAATGTTTTATAATAGTGAAAGCGTAAATTTTCCACATCGAGAACATTCATATCATATTCGTAGGCAAGACCAATGATTTCTCTTAGGGAAGGTAAGGATCCACCAGGAAAGATATATTTACGAATCCATGCGCTGGTTTCTTTTTCCATTGGATCACTGATGTAATGAAGCAAAAATAAGCCGCCTTCTTTTAGCATGGAAGATGCATCTTCCATGTAGATAGGTAAATTAGGGCGCCCTACATGTTCTAACATGCCTACACTTACCATACGATCGAACTGACGACCAGAGGCAGCTACATCGCGATAATCTATTAGATCAATTTCCACTTGACCTTCAAGAGCAAATTGTTTAATTCGTTCTTGGCCTTTTTTCCATTGCTCTTCTGATAATGTACAGCCATACCCTTTGACTCCATATTTTAGGGCAGCTTCAATGAGAAGGAATCCCCAGCCGCAACCAATATCAAGGAGTGTCATGCCTTCTTGTAAGTGTAATTTATCAAGAATATGATGCACTTTTTGATGTTGTGCATCTTTAAGGCTGTCATCTTCCTTTTTGAAATAGGCGCAAGAATAGCTCATAGTTTCGTCAAGCCATAAACTGTAGAAATCATTACCTAAATCATAATGGGATGAAACTTGTTGTTTTTGGTCTTTCTTTCTAAGACCCATATTAAAGAGGGAACTGAGTACCTTTTTGTTAATGGAGTCTTTGTTAACATGCCCTAATACGACGCAAAGAGCTTTGAATAAATCCCCTTCAATTTCTATATCCTTACGCATGTAGGCTTCACCTAGTGCCAACTCTGCGGATACTAATATATCCTTTTTAGGAATATCTTTATTGACAATAATTGTAAACTCCGGATCTCCTTCGCCGATGGTATATTCATTATCGCCAATTTTTACAACAAAGCAATGATCGTTGAATCGTTCCAAATAGTGTACTAAGAAAGTATCAAAAAGTTTAGAAAACATAAGTAAGTCCTTTCTTTTCTTTATACATAATATACAGTATATGCATCATTTAGATATGTATTTAAATCATTCATCTAATCATACATGACATGGTTTGTAAAGCTACATAGCAAATATGTGTATAATGTTAAAAAGAGTAGCCCTTGAATTATAGGGATTCCTAATTTATCATATATATTTGATATGAATAGGTAAACCTAATGAAACTATTATATACCTTTTATACAGAAAATACATTATATACTAAAACAAATCAATCTGGCTAATATATGTATGTATTGTATTATAAAGTTTGCTTAATATGTGATATAATAAAAAATTACCAAATTTTAATAATATTTTAATAAAAGCTGATTAATAATGGTTGCAGAAAAGATATCTAATAAATGGCAGTTGTTATACGTAGATATTTTGAGTTTACTATGTGAGGTTCTCATCCTTGAAGTATTGAAATAGGTACTGAAAGAATCTAAAGAAAAATATAAAATAGTTTATCATCTTTGTTTCTATCTTATGGTATAATAAGAGTGTATAGGTATAGGTTAGTGAAAGGGATAGAGTATGAAAGAAGATGTACGAATTTTAATTATTAAAATGAGTTCTCTAGGCGATATTATTCATGCCTTACCAACGCTATATGCATTGCGCCAACAATATCCGAAGGCGCACATCGCATGGGCGATTCATGAACAGTTTAAGGATGTTATCCCTCTTAAGCCTTGGGTGGATGAAATCATCATCATAGATAAAAAACAATTAAAACGTCTTTCCTATTGGAAACAATTATGGAAGCTATTGCATGACAAACACTTTGACATTTCTTTAGATTTACAATCTATTGCGAAAAGTGCCATTGTAGCGGGTCTTAGTGGGGCAAAAAAGCGTTATGCTTACTGGGAACTTCGCGAGGGTAGCTGGCTTGTGAACACAGCTCTAGTAGGTGACCATAAAATGGAGCATGTTATCGAGCGCTATTTAGATACGGCTCGTGCCTTGGGCTGTGATGTAGATGACATCGTATTCCCTTTACCGGCTTTCATAGAGGCGGAGGCTACGGTGACGCAGAAGTTAAATGCTAGAGGAGCTTTCATCGAAAATCCCTACATTGTCATGGCTCCAGGGGCACGTTGGGCAGTGAAGGAATGGCCTATTTCTCATTTTGTGGATCTTGGCAAGCGATTGGTGGCAGCTGGTGAGACGGTGGTACTCATTGGTGCTAAAGAGGATGCGGACAAAGGTCGTGCCATTGTAGAGGGTGTTGGTAGTGACAATATAGTGAATCTTATTGGAGACACGAATTTGAAAGAACTCATTGAGATTATTCGTCATAGTGCCTTGTACATCAGTGCTGATACGGGACCCTTGCATATTGCTAATGCTTTAAAAGTACCATTGGTTGCTCTGTTTGGGACTACTTGCCCAGAACGGACAGGCCCTTATGGGGGTGATCATATTCATATCATTGTGTCACCTACATCACGAGCGACGTTAGAACAGCCGTTGGTGGAAGATTTGGAATGTATGGCACAGATTACAGTGGATACTGTATTTGATACGGTGAAAGAAATGAGGAACTTATGATAGAGTTAGATGGAAAGCGAATAGTGGTAACTTTCTTGATGCATTTGGGCGATGTGGTACTGACCACACCATTTATCCATGCTCTTAGAAAGTTAGCACCTCACAGCCATATCACTTATGTCATAGACAAGAAATTGTCCGATGTATATCGGCATAACCCATACATTGATGCCTTAGTAGAGGTAGATAAAAAGGGTGCCCATAACAGCATTGGTGGATTGAATCAAATTGCCAAAGAGATTCGGGGTCAAGGGCCTGTAGATGTAGTTATTAACTTGCATCCCAATGAAAGAACGTCTTATTTAGCTTGGAAATTGAAAGCTAAGGTGACTACAGGGATGAGTCATTTTCTGTTCCGCCCGTTCATGACGAAGGTCACACGATTGAACCGTAAAACGGTGCATGCGGCTCAGATGTACATGAATGTGCTAGAACAATTAGGATATGCGGTAGAGCACAAAGGATTAGAAATCTTTACTAGTCCGGAGTGGGACCATAGGGTACAGCAATTTTATTCCTCTCAAGGAGTGTCAGAAACGGATCGTCTCATCGGATTCAATATTGGTAGTGCTGTGCCCGAAAAACGTTGGCCTAAGGAACGATTTGCTCATATTGCAGATACTTTAGCTAAAGAAGGATATAAAATTGTATTCTTCGGTGGTCCAATGGATGAAGACATGGTGCAGGATGTGTTAGATACGATGACAGAATCAGCTATTAAGGGAACTGGACAATTCAGTATTGGAGAATTGGTAGCAGCCATGAAACGATGCGACTGTTTGGTGACCAATGACTCGGGGCCTATGCATGTAGGGGTAAGTCAAGGCGTTCCTATTGTGGCGCTGTATGGTCCGTCGAACCCAGCTTTATATGGACCTTTCACAGAGAATGCGGTGGTATTAGAATCTATGGATGATTACGATGTGAATAAAAATATGAAGCAGGTTCTAAAAGAGGGAAACTACAAAGGATTGTCTGTTATTTCTGAGGAATCTGTACTGGCGGGCATACACACCATGTTAGAGAGAAAGGGTATGAACTAAGGATGCACTATATTGTATTTGACTTGGAATGGAACCAACCCTATACATTGGAACCGAATATGATACGACGCTCGGGGTTTCCATTCATTGGTGAAATTATACAAATAGGCGCCGTAAAATTGGATGAAAGTCTGCAAATTGTGGATCAATTTGAAGTGTTTATTACTCCAAAATTTCTACCTGTTATGCACCATTCGGTAGAGAAACTGACCCATATTACGATGGATAAATTGCGTAAAGAAGGGGTGTCTTTTCGCCGTGGATGCGAAAAATTTTTGCGTTTTATTGGATCCGACGGTATTTTGATATCTTGGGGGCCAGATGATATTGAAATGTTGATGGATAATGCATTCTGCCATAAGGTACATGTACATCAGGAAGTGCCTTGGTTTGATGCCCAATCGTTATACGCTAAAATGATGCATAATTGTAGCCAACAATACGCTTTGCAAAAAGCAATGGAAGAAATGCATGTGCAAGCGCCCAATTTACAAGCTCATAATGGGTTGCATGATGCCATTTGTACAGCTATGGTATGTCAGCGCTTTCCATTTTTAGAAGCCTTACAAAAAAGGCGTGAAAAACACGGAAAAGAACGGTCTTTTTATGGACTTTCACGGCATGAACATAAACTATTTGAGTCTATTGTAACCATGCCGCGTATATTCCGGCAAAGCAATCGGGCGAAAACTAGGTGTCCTGTTTGTAAGGAGCTTTTGCATTTAGACCCCATCGTAGGGGTAGTAAAACATCGTTTTTTGTCTATGGGTTCTTGCAAGGAACATGGTACCTTTGGGGTTCATTGGTATGTAGGAAAATCTATTAGCAAGCATTTAGGAAAACGCTATTATATTTCCAAAATGGTTACCAATGCACCTAAAGGATTGCGTGAATTGTATACACGTAAAAAATAATGATTTGAATTAAGAAAGAAAGGAACTAAGTATGGAACGTAGAAATGCTTGGCATGAATATACAGAACAACAATTACAAGAAATTGATACTTTGGCAACGAAGTATCGCCATTTTCTAGATCATGGTAAAACAGAGCGTGAATGTGTGGACCAAATTGTGGCGGCAGCGGAAGCAGCGGGTTACCGCAATATGGACAGTGTTATCAAAGAAGGTATTACCCTAAAAGCGGGAGACAAGGTGTATTATGTGCACATGAAAAAAGCGGTAGCCATGGTGAACATTGGTACAGAACCGATTGAAAAGGGTATGAATATTCTTGGTGCGCATATTGACTCTCCGCGGTTAGATGTGAAACAAAATCCGTTCTATGTGGATAGTGATCTAGCTTTGTTAGATACGCATTATTATGGGGGCATCAAAAAATACCAATGGGTGACAATGCCGTTAGCGATACATGGGGTAGTGGTAAAACGTGATGGTACTGTTATCAATCTTGCCATCGGTGAAAGCCCAACTGACCCAGTATTTTGCGTAACTGACTTATTGCCACATTTGGGACAGGAACAAATGGAGAAAAAGGCTGCCAAAGTGGTAGAAGGAGAACAATTAGATCTTCTTATCGGTAGTCGACCTGTAAAAGGGGAATTGAAAGATGGCGTGAAAGCCTATGTGTTGCAAGTACTACAAGAGCAATATGATTTTGAAGAAGAAGATTTCTTGTCTGCAGAGCTTGAAATTGTACCAGCGGGTGCAACGAGAGAGTTAGGTTTTGATCGTTCTATGATTATCGGCTATGGACAAGATGACCGTGTGTGTGCGTATACATCCTTAATAGCCATGTTAGAAACAGATAATGTAAGTCGTACTACATGTACCTTATTGGTGGATAAAGAAGAAATTGGCTCTGTTGGCGCAACAGGTATGCAATCTCGTTTCTTTGAGAACTTCATGGCAGAATTATTGGAAGCTATGGGTCATTCGTCTCCATTAGCAGTACGTCGTACATTATCTAACAGTCATATGTTATCTTCTGATGTTAGTGCTGGTTTTGATCCACTTTATGCGAGTGCCTTTGAAAAGAAAAATGCAGCCTTCTTAGGTCGTGGTGTAGTATTTAATAAATTTACTGGGTCTCGTGGTAAAAGTGGCTCCAATGATGCCAATGCAGAATATATGGCACGCATTCGTCATTTGATGGACCAAAATAATATTTCTTATCAAACAGCTGAATTAGGTCGAGTAGACCTTGGCGGTGGCGGTACGATTGCGTATATCATGGCTCTGTATGGTATGAATGTCATCGACTGTGGTGTAGCTGTGCTCAGTATGCACTCTCCTTGGGAAGTGACGAGCAAAGCCGATATTTACGAAGCAAAACGTTGTTATTTAGCCTTCTTAGCAGCGAAAGGGGAATAATCCTATGACAACACAGGGTGAAACAGAACGTGTGAAAGTAGATATTTTTAGCATGACTAAAGAGGAAGCAGCACAATTTGTGAAAGATAAGGCCTACTTTACGATGGTCCTTCGCAAAATGATGTATGAGTATTGCCCCATCGTGAAAGTAGAACGATTTGAGCCTACGGAAGGAGAAAGTATTTCTGCATATTTGACGGAGGAAATGGAGCAAGACCAAACACCTGTATTGTCTGTAGTGTTAGATCCCTTCGAAGTGTCCGCTATGAAAGTGGCAGAAGAACGCGGTAAGTTAAAAGAGTATGTCTTTGCAGCTAGTGAAATGACAGAAGTATTATTGAAAGTATTAAAAGAGAAGTTCTATAATGATGTGACAGAAAAATAGAAAGGACAGGCTATGTTATATATTGAATATCCCAAATGTACGACGTGCAAACGAGCAAAAAAATATTTAGATGATCATGGTATTAGCTATACCCATCGTGATATTAAAGAAGAAAACCCAACTGCAGAAGAATTAGGTGTATGGTATCCGAAGAGTAAAAAAGAAGACATTAAAGCCTTCTTTAATACATCCGGTCAAATTTATCGTGGAGAAGGAATCAAAGATAAATTGCCAACTATGACAGAGGATGAAAAACTCGCTTTATTGGCAACCAATGGTATGTTGGTGAAACGTCCTATTTTGGTCTTAGAAGATACAGTGCTTGTTGGATTTAAAGAAGCCGAGTGGGAAGAAGCGTTAAAACGCAACGGTTTACTGTAGCTATTTTTGGTGAGTTGTGGTATACTATAGATAACTTTTATAGAATCTATTAAAAGAGTGAGCTTAGGCTCACTCTTTCTCTTATACTGTGGTAAGGAGGGGATAAGATGAGACGTGACGCCGTAGAGGAATTTGTGTCCGGTGTAGTAGAAACGATTATAGAGTCTACGGAGTTAGAGCTTGTGGATGTAGAATACGTGCATGAGCGGGAATGGTACTTGCGCGTATTTTTAGACAAAGAGGGAGGCATCGATTTAGATGACTGCCAAATGGTAAGTGAAAAATTAAGCGAAGTATTGGATGTGAAGGACCCAATCAAAGAGAATTATTTGTTAGAAGTATCTTCTCCAGGGTTGGATCGAGTGTTGAAGAAAGAAAAAGATTTTATTCGCTACCATGGACGTGATGTGGATATTCAGTTGTTTAAACCAATAGATGGTAAAAAACAATACACAGGATCCTTGCAAGGATATTCTGATGAATTTATCATGATTCAGGTGCAAGAAGAACGTATTGACCTAGAACGTGCAGCGATTGCACAAATTCGTTTGCATTTAGATTTTTAAGGGAGGAAACCAGTGAGTCAAGAATTAGTACAGGCGGTATTAGCAGTTACTAAGCAAAAAGGTGTGGCACCAGAGATTATTTTTGATTCTCTTGAAGTGGCATTGTTACAAGCCTATCGCAAAGAGGTAGGAGCAAATCAAGAGGCCTATATTTATTTCAATCGTGAAACAGGGGACTACAAAGTGTTGGCTAAGAAAACGGTAGTGGACACTCCTGAAAACGAAGAAGTAGAAATTGCCTTAGCAGATGCTCGTCAATTGGATAAGCGTATGGAAATCGGCGATATTATCGAAGTAAATGTAACGCCAAAAAACTTCGGTCGTAGTGCAGCCCATACGGCAAAGCAATTGCTGATTCAACGCTTAAAAGAGGCGGAACGCAATATTGTCTATGATGAATATTCTAGCCGTGAAGGCGATATTTTGACTGGTTTGGTAGAACGAATTGAAGGTCGAAATGTATTCATTAATTTAGGAAAAACTGAGGCAATTTTACCTATATCTGAGCAAATTCCTAGTGAAAGCTATGCTGTGGGGGACCGTATTAAATGCTATATTGTGGAAGTGAAAAAGACTACAAAAGGCCCTCAAATCATGATTTCCCGCACACATCCTGGCTTATTAAAACGTTTGTTTGAATTAGAAGTGCCAGAAATTGCAGAAGGTACAGTGGAATTAAAATCGGTAGCTCGTGAACCAGGTATGCGCTCTAAAATCGCTGTAGTATCCCGCGAGGAAGAAGTGGATGCAGTAGGCGCTTGCGTAGGTCCTAAAGGACAACGTGTACAAAATATCGTGGATGAGCTAAATGGTGAAAAAATCGATATTGTGAAATGGGACGAAGACCCAGCAGTATATATTGCTAATGCGCTAAGCCCGGCGAAAGTAGTAAGCGTAGTGGCTCGTGATGAAGAAAAAACATCTTCTGTTGTGGTGCCAGATTACCAGCTTTCATTGGCTATTGGTAAAGCAGGTCAAAATGCCCGTTTGGCAGCAAAGTTAACTAACTGGAAAATCGATATTAAAAGTGAAACACAAGCCGCTGAAGCTGGCGAATATGTGGAATCCGATGATATGATTTCCTTGGATGCTTTTGGAGATGAAGACTAATATGAAACAGAAGTCTCAGCCTATGCGAGTATGTGTGGGATGTGGAGAACTTCTTCCCAAGAAAGAGTTAACACGTGTTGTGTTGAGTCCAACGGGAGAGATTTCTATTGACCCTACAGGTAAAGCTCCTGGACGGGGAGCCTATATGGAAATGAAAGTAGAATGCCTAGACATGGCGTATAAAGCTAAACGATTAGAGCGTTCATTAAAACATAAAGTTTCACAAGAAATTTATGAATCTTTGAAGGAACAAATATCCCATGAATAAAGAAAAAGTGTTGAATATATTAGGATTAGCACAGCGAGCAGGCCGCTTATTATCAGGCGACTTTGTGGTGGAACGGTCCATGAAACGACAAGCCTATCCTCTGTTGATTATGGCGGAAGATTGTGCACAGAATAATGCTAACAAATATAAGCACTTAGCCGAATCATATCAGGTACCACTTCGTTTGGTGGGAACTAAAGAAGAATTAGGCAGAGCCTTGGGAAAAGAAATGCGAGCAGTTATATTAGTAAATGATGCTGGATTTGCTAAATCCTTGCTAGCTGAAATAGACAAGAATCAGTAGAGGGGGAATGTAGATGTCCAAAAAAAGAGTATATGAAATA
Source organism: Veillonella sp. VA142 (assembly GCF_003992135.1). Lineage (GTDB taxonomy): Bacteria > Bacillota > Negativicutes > Veillonellales > Veillonellaceae > F0422. The sequence continues at coordinate 45,279 of NZ_RQVN01000001.1, forward strand.
GCAAAAGATCTTGGTGTAGAAAACAAAGTAGTGATTGATGCCTTGAAAAAACACAATGTTGAAGTGAAAAGCCATATGAGTACAGTGGAGGATTCACAAGTATCCATGATTAAACAATCATTGGCAGGTGGTGCTAAGCCAGTACAAAGCGAAGTGCCAAAAGCAACACAACAAGCACCACAAAAGAAAGTTCATGAATATCATCGCAATGATCAAGGTGAAAAACGTGGACCTAAACAAGATAGAAATCACCGCAACGATCGCAACGAGCGTGGTGAAAAACGCGACCGTCCATTTAATCGAGATGGCAAAAGCAATGGTCAGAGAGATCATCGAAATGACAGAAATGATCGCGGAGATAATCGTTCTAACCAACGAAATGGTCAAAGCCGTGATGGTCGCCGTCCTGAAGGTCGCAATGATCAACGTCAAGATAATCGCAATGGCGGTAATCGTCCTAATAATGGTGGCAGATTCGAACGCAATAATGAGCGCAATGCTGATCGTAATAACAATCGTAACAATGATCGTCGTAATGATGGACAACGTCGTGATCGTCGCCTAGAGATTCCACAAGTGGATCCAGCGATGACAGCGAAACCAGAAGGCCGTGATCGTCAAGCGAGCCGTGAAGCAGATCGTCAAAAAGAAAATCGCCGTTATGAATCTGAACATCGCAATGAGAATCGTAATGAGCGCCGCAATAAAAAAGATAAAAAAGGCAAAAAAGGTGAACGTACACAATCCTTAGTATCTTCTGCATTGCAAAAAAATAAAAACAAAGTTAAACAACGTAATGAGCAACACATCAAACAAAAAGAGGAAGAACGTCGTAAAGCAGAAGCAGCGATTGCTACGTCTATTGAATTATCTGGTCCATTGACAGTGAAAGAATTAGCTGAAAAAATGGGTCGTGAAGTATCTGAAATCATTAAAAAATTGATGATGTTAGGCGTTATGGCTACTATTAACCAGGAAATCGATGTGGAAACAGCTATGGTATTGGCTGAAGACTTTGGTGTAGAAGTAGTAGAAGTAGAGCCTGAACAGGACCCTACGGAAATTATCGAAATTGAAGATAGCCCTGAAAGCTTACAGCCTCGACCACCAGTTGTTACTATTATGGGTCACGTAGACCATGGTAAAACATCTTTGTTGGATGTGATTCGTTCTACGAATGTAACTGCTTCTGAAGCAGGTGGTATTACGCAACATATCGGTGCGTACCAAGTTCGCTATGAAGGTAATAAGATTACATTCCTGGATACACCAGGCCATGAAGCTTTCACAGCGATGCGTTTACGTGGTGCTCAATCTACAGATATTGCTGTTCTTGTCGTAGCTGCTGATGACGGTGTTATGCCACAAACTATTGAAGCTATCAACCATGCAAAATCTGCAGAAGTGCCAATTATCGTGGCTATTAACAAAATGGATAAACCAGGTGCTAACCCTGACCATGTAAAACAACAATTGTCCGAACATGGCTTATTGCCAGAAGAATGGGGCGGCGATACTATCATGGTTCCTGTATCTGCAAAACAACGTCAAGGGATTGAAGACCTATTGGAAACAATCCTGCTTGTAGCAGAAGTACAAGAATTGAAAGCGAACCCTAACCGTAAGGCACAAGGTATTGTTATCGAAGCTCAATTGGACAAAGGTCGTGGCCCTGTATGTACTGTGTTGGTACAAAAAGGTTCCTTACGTGTAGGGGAAACGATCCTTGCTGGTATAGCATATGGTAAAGTACGTGCTATGACCAATGAACGTGGGGAAAAAGTGAAAGTAGCTCGTCCATCTATGCCTGTGGAAATCTTAGGTTTATCTGATGTACCACAAGCTGGTGAAGTCATGTTCGCTGTTGACGACAACGAAGCACGTTCCATTGCGGAAAAACGTATTGAAAAACAACGTATTACTGAAATGAATGCGAAAACAAAAGTTACTCTTGATGATTTGTTCAACCAAATGCAACAAGGGGAATTAAAAGACTTAAATATTATTATTAAAGGTGACGTACAAGGTTCTGTAGAAGCATTGCGTCAATCCTTAGAGGGCATTAAAAACCCAGAAGTACGCATCAATATTATCCACAGTGCAGTAGGTGCTATCAACGAATCTGACGTGATGTTAGCCTCTGCATCGGGGGCGATTATTATCGGCTTTAACGTACGTCCAGATGCGAATGTACGCAAAGAAGCAGAAAAAGAAAGTGTTGACCTTCGTACATATCGTGTCATCTATGATGCGATTAATGAAATCGAAGCCGCTATGCGTGGTATGTTAACTCCTGAATTTAAAGAAGTTATCCTAGGCCGTGCGGAAGTTCGCCAAGTCATTTCTACACCGAAAGCTATCGTAGCTGGCTCTTATGTAACGGAAGGTAAAATCACAAATAACTCTGAAATTCGCTTAATCCGTGATGGTATTGTTATCCATGAAGGTCATATTGATTCCTTGCGCCGTTTCAAAGATGAAGTGAAAGAAGTAGCGACAAGCTTTGAATGTGGTATTTCTTTGGAACGTTACCGCGATGTGAAAGAAGGCGACGTGATCGAAGCGTACAAAATGGAAGAAATTGCCCCAGAATTATAGGAGGTATCCATGAGCGAAGTTCGTGTACAAAAATTACAAGAGTTTATTAAACAAGAAGCAAGTCAAATCTTATTGCGTGGGTTGAAAGACCCTCGCATCGGATTTGTTACTGTAACCGATGTACGTGTCACAGGTGATTTGCGAGAAGCGACTATCTATGTAAGCTTATTCGGCAGTGAGGCGGAGAAAAAACAGTCCCTAGAGACTTTGCGTAGAAGTGCTGGTTATTTCCGCTCTGAACTAGGAAAGGTACTCCAATTACGTCATATTCCTAGCATTGCTTTTGATGCAGATACATCTCTCGATTACAGCATGCATATCGAAGGGTTATTAAATTCTATTAAACATGAGGAACACTAATGGCGAAAATTAGTATTGATCAACTGAAAGTATCGATTGATACAGCCCATTCCATTCTTCTTACTGTTCATGTTAGTCCTGATGGAGATGCTATTGGTTCCATGCTCGCGATGTATGAAGCTTTGGTAGCCCAAGGGAAAGCAGTTCGCATGGTAGTAGATGATGTAATTCCAGAAAAGTTTTCTTTTCTTCCTCTATGCTCTAAGATTGAGCCTATAGAAAGATTAGAAAATGGCTATACATCAGATATGCTACTCATTTTGGATGCTAGCACATTTGAACGAATTGGAGAAGTAGGTGTACGAGTGAGTGCACCTACTTTTAATATAGACCATCATATTTCGAATACAGAATTTGCAGATGGGTTATATTTGCGTCCTGATTTTTCCTCTACAGGAGAAACAGTGGCGTACTTATGTAAGATGTGGAACTGGGAGATTACCCAATCGATGGGAGAAGCCTTGTATATGGCTATGGCTACAGATACAGGGTTCTTTAAATTCTCCAACACCACAGCTCATACAATGGAGATGGCTAGCCTATGTTTACAGGCAGGGGCACAACCACATGTCATTTCTGAAGCCATCGAACAGGTGGAACCAGGTCGTATCGAGGTGATGAAAGAAGTCTTAGAGAATGTAGTGTTTCATCATGATGGACAAGTGGTATCCATGTGTTTGACTTTGCCGTTGATGGAACGCATTGGGGAGGATACAGATGGATTTGTGGACATGATACGAAACATCAAAGGCGTAGACGTGGCTATCGTACTGAAAGCAAAATCAGATACATTAACACGTGCTAGTATTCGTTCCAAAGTGCGTGATGCAAACCAAATTGCTAGTCACTTTGGCGGCGGTGGGCATATTCGAGCAGCGGGTTGCTCCATCGATCGTCCAATCCACGAAGCATTGGAACAAATCTTAGCGGTGATTGACTAATGGATGGTGTTATTTCCTTAATCAAGCCACCAGGCATTACAAGCCATGATGCCATCGGTATTTGCCGACGCATTCTAAAAGAACGCCGTATTGGGCATAGTGGGACCTTAGATCCCTTGGCGTATGGTGTGCTACCTATTTTTGTAGGAAAAGCCACCCGTGCCATCGAATATACAGAATCCATAGGTAAAACCTATGTAGCGGAATGCAAATTTGGTGTTGAAACAGATACGGAAGATAGTACAGGGAATGTGCTGTGTACTATGGATATCTCTAAGGCTCCTAGCTGGGATGTGTTAGAGCAGGCAGTGCAGTCATTCCAAGGTTCGATTGAGCAACGACCATCCAAGTATTCTGCTATCAAAATCAATGGGCAACGTGCCTATGATTTAGCCCGTGCAGGTGTAGAGTTTACATTATCATCTCGTTTGATTCATATCTTTGACATCGAGTTGCTAGCTTATGCGTTCCCGTTCTTTACTATTCGTGTGCGATGCTCTGCTGGGACCTATGTACGTGCTTTGTTACGAGATATATGCCAGCAACTAGGTTTGTGTGGCATGATGACACAACTATGCCGAGCAGAAGTGGGGCATTGTCAGATCGAGCACTCGGTGACCATCTCAGAATTAGAAACATTAGGGGCAGAAGCGGTACAACCAGTGGATACCTTGCTGGATCATTTGACGGCAGTGTATATCAACGATATTAACCGTACCCGACTCGTACAGGGCAAACAAGTGCCAATCCATACTGTCAAACCGAATGGAACTTTCAGTGTGTCACCAGATGAAATTCCAGTCGACACATTAGTGAGAGCCTATGATGCAAATGGGTTTATGAGTATCTTGCGACGACTGGATGACACTTTAAAAGTAGAGAAAAATATATACATATAACATACGCATAAGACATGGTCAGGAACCTTAGGGAACCTGGCCATTTTCTTGCGTATACTATTTGATAGAAAAGCATCTTATATGGCGTGTATTATACTGAATAGGATATTACAAATAAAACTGTATATGGTGACATTGTATTTCTTTTAGAGAAATACATGTATATACTTTTTATAGTCTGTGGTTGTGTTATAATAAAGAGTAAACTGAAATAAAAGTTCTATTTCATAGTTCAAAAGATAAGGATTAGTATGAATATTTTATATACGATATCAGAGTTAGATACGATACAGGAACCCATTGTATATGGGATGGGAACCTTTGATGGGCTGCATTTAGGGCATCAATCGATTATTAAGGAGGTCTGTGACAGTGCTGAGGCATATCATGGAGTTTCTGTGATTGTAACCTTCGATGCGCATCCATTTACTATATTACAACCAAAACAAATTCCACCTCGGTTATTACAACGAGAAGAACGATATGACATGTTAGGAACTATGGGAGTAGATTATGTGTTGGAACTTCCAATGACACAAGAATTAGTAACACAGTCTGGACAAGATTTTATTCACGGTTTATGCGCCCATCGTGATGTACTGAAAATAGTAGTCGGTGCAAACTTTAATTTTGGATATAAGGGTTTGGGAAATTCAAAAATGATTCGAGAATTATACCCATCTATTGAAGTCCATGATCAAGAATTAGTACGCTATGATTGGATTGATGCCCCTATATCTAGTACAGCTATACGCAGTAGTATTTTGCGTGGTGATATTGAATTGGCAAATCAAATGCTAGGTCGCCCATATCGCTTTACAGGTACTGTAGTAAAAGGAGATCAACGAGGACGCACTTTAGGATTCCCTACGTTAAACTTTCACTTTCCAGATACTATGGCAGCGCCTGCTGATGGGGTTTATGTAAACCAAGTATACATTGGTGGCAAATGGTACGGAGCAGTGGGGAATATGGGAGATAATCCAACCTTCACAAATCAATACCATCGCTTTGAAACACACCTATTTGATTTCTCCGATGATGTGTATGGAGAAGTAGCTACGGTGGAATTTCTCGCTTTCATCCGTGGAGAAGTTAAATTTGATTCCCTGCAAGCCCTGATTGATCAAATGGAAGATGATAAGACCTTTGCATTAGACCATTTACATAATACGATCTATAAAAAATTCTAAGGAGTATGTCTATGAAATTACAAGAAAGCCGCCAAAAAATTGATGCTATTAATAAAGAGTTAATTCGATTGTTTGAGGAACGTTTGAGCATCGTTGTAGATATTGCAAAGTATAAAGAAGAGCATCATATGAAAATTCATGATGTACAGAGAGAACAGGAAATTCTCACATCTGCTGTACAAGCCTTGAAGAACCCTGAATTAGCTGATTATGCGAAAGAGTTTATGAATGAGGTAATTCGTATTTCTAAAGATTATGAAAAGAACCATATTCATCAACATATTTTCTTAATCGGTATGCCTGGAGCAGGTAAAACAACTATTGGTAAAGCTTTAGCACAAGCATTGGGATTAGAATTCTTTGATGTAGATACAGAAATTCAAGAACGTACTGGAAAATCTATTCAAAATATTATTATTTATGATGGAGAAGATGAATTCCATCAATTGGAACTCAATGTAATTCAGGATCTAGTGAGTAAGAAAAATGCCAGTGTCATTGCTACAGGCGGTGGTACGGTATTGTGTGATGCCACGGCTGAACTGATGCGTGAATCTGGTTATGTAGTATTAATTCAACGTGATGTAAAACAAATTCTTGATGATTTAGATATGGAAATTCGTCCATTATTGAAAGAAAGTATTGAATATATTTTCCGCTTGTACGAGGAGCGTCAACCGATTTACGAACGTGTAAGTCATATTAAAATTGAAAATATCAGTAATGTAGCAGATGTGGTGCAAGCTGTCATTTCTGCTTTACCTAATGCATCCCTATGATGACACTATTAGGAACGGTCTACCGTGTGATTTATAAATCTCCTCAAGAGAATTATTGTGTATTTATTCTAAGAGATTACCAAGAAGATACTCATACTTGCGCAGGTAATATAGCGCCTCCTAAGGTGGGAGAAGAGGTAGAAATTAAGGGAAAATTTGTAATTCATAAAAAATATGGTAAGCAGATTTCCGTTCAAAGTATACAACGAGTGATGCCAGACACCTTGGCGGGAGCAAGAAGATATTTAGAAAGTCTTGGAGTAAAAGGCTTAGGTCCTAAATCTTTAGAAAAACTATTGGATTATTTTGGAATCTCTATCTTAGAGATTCTAAAAAAGGAGAACCCTATAGAAATTCTAGAGGCACCGATTTCCTCTCGTAAAACTAAACAAGAATTGTATAAGGTACTACTAGGGGAAGGGGCCCTGCAGGAAATTAATGATTTTTTTGCCAAGTACAATATGAGTAATCGTTGGAGTCGCCAACTCTATGAAATATACGGTGCAAAAACGATTGAAATGTTACAGGATAATCCCTTTTATTTGTTGACCGTAGATACCAATTTACCATTTCATGTAGTAGATCATTTTGCAGAGGAGCTAGGATTTCCCCTTGATAATCCAAAGCGTATCGATGCAGGTATCCGATTTACCATGGAACAGATTGGGTCTTCTGGACATTCTTGTATGCCTATAGAGGAATTGATGGTACAGTTGTCGAATCTATTAGGTGATGACTATATCGATGTGACCGTAGACCGTTTAGAAACTTTAATTGAAACAAAACGATATGTACAAGTAGAGCATGATGATGTACTGTACATCTACCACCCTACGGTGTATCGCGCAGAAGTAGATAGTGTAGAGTTTACAGAAGCTTTTTTGGATGAAGATGTTCTACCTTTATTGGACGGTGATGATTTTTGTAAAAGTTATGAAATTAAGCATTCTATGGAGTTAGGGACTGAGCAAAAGAAAGCTATTCATATGGCACTTAGTCATCGATTCTCTATTATCACTGGTGGACCAGGTACAGGAAAGACTACCATCATTAAGGCTTTAGTAGAAGGGTTTCAGCAAGGGAATTTAAAACGTATTGTTCTCTGTGCACCTACGGGGCGTGCCACAAAACGATTGTCAGAAGCGACGGGAATGGAGGCTTTTACTATTCATCGTTTGTTAGAACCAGAGTTAGAGAATAATGCGTATATGTTTGCCCGTAATCAAGATGAACCATTAGAGGTGGATGTAGTTATCGTAGATGAATCATCTATGCTTAATTTGGAACTTTACTATGCGCTGATACAGGCGATTCCACCTAGTGCCTATGTGGTACTTGTGGGAGATGTGGATCAGTTGCCACCGATCGGTGCTGGTTTTATTCTCCGAGATATGTTGACTAGTTCTGTAGTACCGTACCAAGGATTGACGCAAATTTATCGTCAACAAGAGGGAAATCGTATCATCGACAATGCGTATGCCATTAATCATGGCGAGATGCCAGAACTATCCAATTGTGATGAATTTCAATTTAAAAGTGTCCACGATGTGGAAAGTATCTTATTAGAGATCACTAAGCATTATCGAGAGGAGCTACACCACGTAGAGTCTGATCTTGATATTCAAATTGTTTGCCCTATGCGTAAAGGTCCTATAGGCAGTGCAGCAATTTCTAAATATTTGCAAGACGAATTGAATCCGAAAAGAACTGGCAAAGAAGATCTGAAAGTAGATGGAACCGTGTATCGTAGTGGTGATAAAGTCATTCAAATGGAGAATAACTACGACCAAGATGTATATAATGGAGAAATTGGGGTTATCACAGATATACTAGGGAAACAAGTGCATGTGAAGTTTCCAGATAAATCTTTGACTCTTGATGAAGAAGATATGATGACGATGACACTTGCCTATGCTATTACGGTGCATAAAGCACAGGGCAGTGAATATGAACGTATTATTCTGCCATTTATTTCGGCTTATAATGTGATGCTACAGCGGAATTTACTCTATACAGCTATCACACGAGCTAAGGATAAGGTATTGATTATTGGTAGTGAAACAGCGATAGAAACAGCAGTGGATAGGGTAGATACGAATTATCGATATACATTATTTAAAGAACGCTTAGAGGGGGCGATCTAATGAGATTATGGGACTTATTGTGTCCACCCACCTGTATTCATTGTGGGAAAGATGTATATACGCAAGGTGAATGGTGCGATGCATGTTTGCAAGTAGTTATGCATGAACGTTGTATAAAGGGTCCAAAATACTCTTCTTTAGAATGCATATATATTCTAGCTGATTACGTAGGTGGTATTAAAACCATGCTACATGATATAAAATTTAATGGAAAAAAGGAGCGAGCTCTAGGAGCCGCTCCTTTTTTGCAACGTTTTACAGTTACTTGTTTGGATATGAATTATATACCAACCATTGTTGTTCCTATTCCTATTAGTGAAAGTAAACGGCAACAGAGGGGATATAATCAAGTAGATATGCTATTTAAAGATTGGGTTAACCAACAAAACTGGAAGTGGGTAGACCTATTGGTAAAATTAGATGGTTCCAAACCGATGTGGACATTGACGAAAGAAGAACGGCGAAAAAATATGAAAGGTCATTTCTTAGTTCGTTCTACCATGGTAGATGCCTATGCAGATAAAGATATTAGTATATTGCTAGTGGATGACATCTATACAACGGGGGCTACCTTACTAGAGGCAGCAGAGACAATCCACTCCGTCTTGCCCAGGGCAAAGATAAAGGCCCTCACTTTAGCAAGTGGAGCCTAATGATTATCCTAATATTTCTATGAATGCTTTTACCACATCTGGATCAAATTGTGTGCCAGAATATCTAAAGAGATCTTGTTTAATTTCGCTACGGGGTTGTAGTGTTGTATCTGATGATGGGTCAATGGCTGTTACATAATAATCAGCAATTGCGATGATACGAGCGCCTAATGGAATATTAGCACCTCGCAAATGTTTCGGAAAGCCTGTGCCATCCCAACGCTCATGATGGTATTTAATGTAAGGAATGATAGGCTGGCAACACGGATAGTTTTCAATCATACTAGCTCCAGATACGGGATGTTGTTTGTATTTGGATAATTCTTGACGATTGAAGTAAGGAAATTTCATCAAGATAGTGGAAGGTAAGCAAATTAAGCCTAAATCGTGTAAACATGCTGCGTGGCGAATCAATTCGATTTCACCTTTTGGCAGGCCCATTTTAGCAGCAATGGCCACGGCGTAATTGGCAACTTGCACTGAATGCACATATAAAGTTTGGCTTTTCATTTGAATCATTTGTAAGAGTTGTAAGGTAACTAACTCTAAAGTGCTCTTATCTTGTTCGTAAGCTCCTGATTCCTGAATTAATGATAACATAAACATGCGCAAACCCTTCCTAACAAATAGAAACGGTGCACTCTCTTTTGGAAAACCACCGTTTTTATATTCTTCGTTTACTTAAGTACACACATTATACAATAAAATTCTGTACTTGAATATACCCTACAGAGTGGACAAAAATGTACTGAAAAGCTCTCGTTATTCTCATGGAAAGTGAGAATGTGATAAGCGTGGGATGGAGTCAAGTTGATGTATATTTGATGAAAAAAAGCAAGTCTTTTTTCTAAATGTACTATATAAAAATAGTATAAGTGGAATAAAAAAAATCATGATGGTTCCTGAGTGACAAAAGTAAAAAATATAGATATAATAAGAGTACATAACGGGTCTGTGGTTGAAAGTCGAGGCCAGTCGCAGGCAAAACGATCCACATAAGCAATGAAAAATTGTGAGCATGGTGCGGCTTAGATGTAAGACCTGCCGACAACAGAATGTCGAGAGGAGTAGTAGTGGGGAGCACAGCTTATGAGCGAACCTTCCAGCAGGCGAGTGTGGGGGCAAAGACCAGGTCAGCCGTATGAAACACAGCAGAAATTGTTCTGCTGTGTATTTTTTATGCTTTTTTTGCATAACAATTTCTATTTGTAGAGTATGCAATTTAGTTCATGTAATAATGATTAATAAAAATACATAAAATATGTAAATTTATGTTGACTAAATATTCGTATAGATGTATAATTACTGCATAAGATACAACATTAATTTATTTAGTAAAGGAGAAACATCATGAAAACGAGTGTAAAAAAACTAATCTGTACTGGTTTATTAGCCTTAGGTGTAGTGGCCTTATTAGGTGGTTGTGGTTCTCAAGGAGGAGACCAAGCACAAAAAAGCAGCGTCTTGAAGATAGGTACCAATGCAACATTTGTGCCATTCGAGTTTAAGCAAGAAGGTTCCGAAGAGTTACAAGGTTTTGACATCGATGTAGCCAAAGAAATTGCAAAACGGACAGGTAAAACTATTGAATTTAAAAATGTTCCTTTTGATGCACTAGTGCCAGCCTTAGATAATGGTGAGATTGATTTAGCTGCATCGGGTATGACCATTACAAAAGCACGGATGGAAAAAGTTGGTTTCAGTATGCCCTATTATGAATCTGGTATGGCTGTAGTTGTGAAAGAAAACAGTTCTATTAAAGGCTTACATGATTTGTCTGGTAAAACGATTGCTGTACAAATGGGTACTACAGGAGCTGATTTAGCAAGTAAAATTAATGGGGCTATGGTAAAAAACTTTGATCATACTAGCGATGCTTTACTAGAGTTGCAAAATGGTGGAGTAGAGGGAGCCTTAATCGACTTACCAGTGGCTCAATATTATGTAGCAAAACATGCAGATCAACACTTGACCGTCATTGAATATCCTAATACTAAAGAATACTTTGGATTGGCTATGAACAAAAAGAATAAGGAGCTTATAGATAGTGTCAATAAAGCGTTAACAGAGATGAAACAAGATGGTACACTAAATAAAATATATCAAAAATGGTTTAAAACAGATATGCCGAAGGATATTCCCGTGACATACGAAGGAAAATAATGTACTATATAAGGAGGCTTTGTGCCTCCTTATCTGTGTTATAAATGAAAGGATGGATAGGTAACGATGGATTTTAATTGGCAGTTGATTGTCGACTCTTTACCCCTGTTAATAGGAGGGGCTGGAATTACAATTCAAATCACTCTTATGAGTGTAGGCTTTGGTTTCTTTATTGGCTTAGTAGTTGCATTGATGAACTTATCGCGATTTAAGCTGATCCGTTACATCGCTAAATGTTATGTAGAATTATTTCGTGGGACACCTTTATTGGTACAAATCTTTATGATTTACTTCGGAGGCCCCAAATTGTTGGGAGCTATTGTCAATGCGAATGGTGCGCCAGAACCAATTGGACCGTATTTAGCTGCTGTCTTAGCATGTTCTATTAACTCTGGTGCCTACGTATCTGAAATTTTCCGTGCCGGTATCCAATCTATTAATAAAGGGCAAATGGAAGCAGGTCGCTCCTTAGGATTAACTTGGTTCCAAACAATGCGCTATGTAATCATGCCACAAGCTTTTAAAGCCATTATTCCACCACTAGGCAATGAATTTATAGCCATGTTGAAAGATACTTCCTTAGTGGCGGTAATCGGTTTTGAAGAATTGACACGCCGTGGACAATTAATTATCGCTCGTACCTATGGCTCCTTTGAAATTTGGACAGCTGTAGCGGTGATTTACTTGATTATGACATTAACCATTTCCCGATTCGTATCATACTTAGAAAGGAAATATAATATCAAATGATTCAATTACAGAATGTACATAAATACTTTGGACAATTGCATGTTTTAAAAGGCGTTTCCACAGAAATTGATGCTGGTGAAGTAGTGGTTATTATTGGACCATCTGGTTCTGGTAAAAGTACCGTATTGCGCTGCATGAACTATCTAGAAGAACCAACTCAAGGTGACGTGATTGTAGATGACATGAATCTAAATGTAAAAGAAAATATCAATAATGTACGTGCCGAAGTGGGCATGGTATTTCAACGATTTAATCTATTTCCGCATATGACTGTGCTAGATAATATTACGTTAGCACCACAAAAAATTAGAGGACTTTCTAAAACAGAGGCAGAAAGTACTGCTCGTGATTTATTGGGAAAAGTAGGTTTATCTGATAAAGCAGAAGCATATCCAGAACAATTGTCAGGTGGACAGCAACAACGTGTAGCGATTGCTCGTGCCTTAGCGATGAAACCAAAAGTGATGCTCTTTGACGAACCTACATCGGCTCTAGATCCAGAAATGGTTAGCGAAGTATTAGACGTTATGAAAGACCTTGCTAAAGAGGGGATGACCATGGTTATCGTTACTCATGAAATGAGCTTTGCCAAAGAAGTAGCCACTCGTGTGCTATTTGTAGATGGTGGCGAAATTCTAGAAGAAGGAACACCAACAGAAGTGTTTGATACACCCAAACATGAACGAACAAAATCATTCCTATCGAAAGTCATTCGATAATAACGTGTTTGCTACTAACTTTTGAAGGTAGCGTTTTTTAGATTTGTTTCTATAAGAAGTATCATTGCAACTATGCATATGAAATAGCTACCCTATATACGGAGTTTCCGGTATAGGGTAGTTTTTTATTGTTACAATTATTATGACTACAAATACATTGGTATAGATTATTTTATAAGAAATACTTTGAACAAATTTATATTACAATATAAATCATCTTACTATATTAAATGTTGTAATCGGCGAAAATGTTAGATTCAATTGTATGCGTATAAAATGTTATGAATAAATTATGCAAAAAGAATAAATATTATAATAATTCATAGTTGATAGTAAGTAAAAATAATTGTTAAAATGATATACATAAGGAATAAACGCAACGATATGAATAAAAATGATAAATATAATCTTGATAATTGATAGATTGTATAAATTCATAAAAATAAAATAGAATATGAATATAAATTGAATTAGATAGTAAATATATAAAGTCTGATATATATTATGGATGCATATATAATAGGTATAAGAAGGAATAATTGATTAATAATTTTGTTGAATTATATCAATATGGAATATACTTGAAAATAAAATAATATTTTGATTGACACCATACATATATAGTGATAACATGAAAGCAAGATTTAGATACTCTAAATCGCTTGCAGTGTTAAAAGTAGGAGGAATTATCATGCTTGGGAAAGTAAAATGGTTCAGCGCAGAAAAAGGTTATGGCTTTATTGAAAGAGAAGATGGTAGCGACGTATTCGTTCATTTTTCTGCAATCCAAGAAGATGGCTTTAAATCTCTGTCCGAAGGACAACAAGTTGAATTTGAAATCGTAGATGGCAACCGCGGTCTTCAAGCGGCTAACGTATATAAAGCTTAGTTCAAATGAAAAGGCTTAGGATATTCCTAGTAGGAGATCCTAAGCTTTTTTTATTGGTAATTCTAACAGTGAAATCAGTAGAAAGTGTGTTGATTGTAGATAAGATGACAATGGAAAACATCGAATGACAAAGTGAAATTACAGTAGAAAAGAAAATTTTGAAAATAAAAAGGGTTTTGAGGGTTTCTGTAGAACTATATAAATATGGTACTTATTTATAGGTAATACAGAAAGGATGAGCACTATGAAATTAACAGTACGAGGCAAAAATCTAGAAGTGACCGCAGCGCTACGTGAATATATTGAAAAGCGAGCAGAAAAGTTATCTCGTTATTTCGAAACTCCAGTGACAGTGCAGGTTGTATTATCGGTGGAAAAAGAAGAACGCAAAGTAGAAATGACATGCTTTGTAGAAAGCGTAGTATTACGTGGTGTAGAAAGCCATGCAGATATGTATGCTGCTATTGATTTAGTAGTCGATAAAATTATTCGTCAAATCCATAAACATAAAACACGGTTGGCAAAACGGTTCCGTAAAGAAACTGGATTCCGTGTAGATGCAATACCAGTAGAAGCAATTCCAGAAGAAAAAGAATTAGAAGTAGTACGTCGTAAAAACTTTACTGTACGTCCAATGAGTGTGGAAGAAGCAATTTTGCAAATGAACTTATTGGAACATGACTTCTTTATGTTCTTCAATGAAGATACTGAAATCATGAACGTCGTATACCGTCGTCATGATGGCAAATATGGTTTGTTAGAACCAGAAGTAGGTTAATCATAAATCATACATTATATATAAAGGGCTATGATACGTGTGTTACATGTTGTCATAGCCTCTTTTTCGGTTAGCAATATACCAATAGAGGAAGATGGATACCTTTATTCCATCTTCCTCTATTGGTGTTTTCAGGCTCTTTGTCAAATGAGGAAGGTATTCATATAAAAGGCGCTTAGCACTAGTTATTTAAATAATCAGTCCTTTTTATAGTTTGGGGTTCAGCTTATCGAGTGAGAGAGCCCTATGAGCGTACTAGTCTTTAAAATAGTGTACCCCTGACGCAAAGATAGGCATTACAAGTTGACCTTCTATATTTTTATGGACGCCGTATCCGATGCGCTCTACATGTGCCATTTTCCCAAATACACGACCATCAGGGCTAAGTAATCCCTCTACAGAGCCTATAGATTGGTTAGGATTCCACCGTGAACTAGTGCTGTAGTTGCCTAAAGGATCAACATATTGAGTAGCTACTTGACCATTTCTATATAGTTCGTGGAGTTGTTCTTGGGACACAATAAAACGACCTTCACCGTGAGAAATAGGGACTGTGTAGATGTCGCCTATTTGACAAGCACTGAGCCATGGTGAATTGGTGGATACAACCTTTGTATGGACTATCGCAGAAATGTGACGTCCTATCGTATTGTAGGTCAAGGTAGGACTGGTTTGTTCTAGTGACTGAATATGTCCCATTGGTACTAATCCAAGCTTAATCAGTGCTTGAAACCCATTGCATATACCAAGTACTAAACCATCACGCTTGTATAATAAATTTTCTAAAGACTCTTGCAAGTATGGATTGTGGAACAGGGTAGCTATAAATTTGCCAGATCCTGCTGGTTCATCACCACCGCTAAAACCACCGGGGAAACATACGATT
The DNA here is from genome assembly GCF_003992135.1 of Veillonella sp. VA142. GTDB lineage: Bacteria > Bacillota > Negativicutes > Veillonellales > Veillonellaceae > F0422. Next base: position 61,031 of record NZ_RQVN01000001.1, read on the forward strand.
TGAGCACTGTCTATACTACGTTTTAAGGCTTGTATAGATTCTTGTAACTCTTGGCTATTTCGATTACGAATGACAAGAGTTTTTACTTTTGCACCATGTTTTGTGAAAGCACGTGCAGACTCATATTCACAATTTGTACCTGGAAATACAGGGATAAGAACTTTCGGGTGAGATAGAGAGGAATGTTTTGTTGTATGAGGTTCTATGAAATTTGTTTTCTTTTTTAGATTTGATATCTTTTCTGTGAGTAAGATTTTTTCTTTTCCATAGATAGGAAAGATAGACTCTAAGGTGCTTTCATAGGAATTACTTAAGTCATCTAGGGAGATAGTAGTATCTCCCATAACAATAGCAGGGTCTTCTTGTGTAGTACCAATATGGTATATGTGAGGTAAATTCCTTAATGCCTGAGCTGTCACTGTATCCACCTCTATGAGGAAGGAAGCGCGGAAAGGGTAGAATAGCATATCTTCAGGTGTTATAGATATATGGGAGCTATGATCCTCTGATGGATTAGCACTATGATTCGTCGATGTATTGGCACAGGATTGAGTTGTGCCTGCTTGATCCGTTTTTCGTTTTTGATGCATAGAAGAGACAGTAATAGCTAGTTTTTGCAGTTCTTCTTGGTGGAAGATACAGCCAATAGCGTTGCCTAGACAAGCCTTCACAGTGGCAGGCCCTATTCCATCTTGTTCTACTACGTATGCACTATACACTTGTTGAGCAATATTGTGGGCACGTAGGGTATGACAGTGGGTTTTAAAAGTTGTCCAATCAGGGGTACCATCTATATGCTCTGGTACATGCAGGAATAGGATGTGATGTTGTGCCTCATGAAACTGAGGGGAGAGTATGTGGTGGATATCCTCTGTGGTGACGGAAAAAGAAATAAGCGTAGGGGGCACATGGAGATCTTGAAATGTACCGCTCATAGAGTCCTTACCTCCAATGGCGGCTACACCTAATTGGCGTTGTGCCTCATAGGCACCTAATAAAGCAGATACGACTTTCCCCCAAGAAGTAGGGATATTGAGTTTTTCAAAATATTCCTGAAAACTTAAATAGGCTTTAGAGGTATCTCCACCTAGAGAGGCTAATTTTGCTAGGCTAAGGAGCACCGCATATTGAGCGCCATGGTAGGGACTCCATTCCGATAAGTATGGATCGAAGCCATGAGTCATGATGCTTGCAGTCGTGGTAGTTCCTCGGTGCACTGGAATTTTTGCCACCATCCCTTGGACAGGAGTTTTTTGATAGATTCCGCTGAAAGGAAAGAGTACTGTATTCCCGCCGACAGTAGAGTCAAACATAGTGCGTAAACCTTCTTGAGAGGTGATATTTAAATCCTGTAAGGCTTGATGGAGCCGTGTTTCTAAGGGAGCCTTGACTGTTGTAGAGCGGAAAGAGAGATTCGTAATAAACGAAGGAGAGCGGTTTGCTCTTGGAGAGACGATATGAGCAGTGGCATATTGTGTAGCACCGTTAGAATCTAGGAATTTACGATGTAGGTTGACGATAGTTTTTCCTTGAAAGTCCATCACTAATCGTCCAGTATTTGTGACTTCCCCTACAATAGTGGCATCTAAGTTTTCCTCTGCACAATAGGACTGTAAGCGCTCCCAATGAATAAGGTCTATGATGCAAGCCATGCGCTCCTGAGATTCTGAGATAGCGAGTTCCGTACCAGTGAGACCAGAATATTTTGTAGGAACAGCATCTAGGTGAATGTGAATACTATCTGCAAGCTCTCCAATAGCAACTGCTACACCACCTGCCCCAAAATCGTTACATTTTTTAATGCACCTTGTCACTTCTGGGATGCGGAACAGGCGTTGTAACTTTCGTTCTGTGACAGGGTTTCCTTTTTGTACCTCCGCACCACATGTATAGAGGGAGTCTTTTGTATGCGTTTTAGAAGAGCCTGTAGCTCCACCACAACCATCACGGCCAGTTTTACCACCAAGTAATATAATGAGGTCTCCTTGGACAGGACTTTCACGATGTACATGAGAACGTGGCACAGCACCGATGACGGCGCCTACTTCTAATCGTTTGGCTCGATAGGAGTCGTGGTAATATTCTCGAACTTCCCCTGTAGGAACACCTATTTGGTTACCGTAGGAAGAAAATCCTTTGGCAGCGGTTGTGGTGATATAGGATTGTGGCAATTTACCTGGCAAGGTAGTTTCTTTGGTGTCAAGAGGGTTGCCAGATCCAGTTATACGCATGGCTTGGTACACATAGGCACGACCACTAAGAGGGTCACGAATACAACCGCCTAAACAAGTAGCAGCACCACCGAAAGGTTCGATTTCAGTAGGGTGATTATGTGTTTCGTTTTTGAATAATAATAGCCATTCTTCCTCTGTATCATCTACCTGTACTGGAACAATGATGGTGCAAGCATTGATTTCGTCCGATACGTCTAATTGCTGTAACTTTCCTTGTTGGAGAAGTTCTTGCATAGCCATTGTGGCCATATCCATTAATGTAGGCGCTGAATTAGGTACGGGTTGTAATTGTTCCCGTATTGTGAGGAAGGTATTGTATGTGTCTTGAATTGGTTTGGTAAGAGGAGAAGGTTCAAAGGTAATCTCTGTTAGCTCAGTGTTGAATGTAGTGTGGCGACAATGGTCTGACCAATAGGTATCTAGTACACGAATTTCGGTGATGGTTGGATTTCGATGTTCCTGTTGGAAATATTTTTGGATACATAATAAATCTTCTATAGTCATGGCCAGTTGCATGGATTGAAGGAGCTCTTCTAGTTCCATTTCCGACAGAGTGATGAACTCCTCTATGTACGAAGTTTCTGGAACAACAGGTGTTTCTAAGTCCAGCGTTGTAGGTAACTTCATGGAGCTTTCACAGACATCGATAGATTGTAAAAGGTATTGCCGAGCTGTATCTAGATGTGTTTTGGAGAGCGGGCCAGTTAATACATACACTCGTGCAGTACGTACAGTACTATGATTATGACCGGTGAGGATGGATAGACATTGCTCGGCTGAATCAGCTCGTTGATCATATTGCCCTGGCATGGGCGCCACAGCTATGGGGTGGTCTAGGTCAGACAGGATTAATGTGGTATAGGTCATCTCTAGGGGAGGTTCGGAAAAGATGAGAGTTTTGGCACGATTAAACTCGGATTCTGTAATCCCAGAGATATCGTACCGTTCGTAGATGGTGAGATTGGTGAGAGGAATCTGTAAGTCTTGTTGAAACATCTTAAGCAGTTGTTGTGATTCTTGAGATGTGTTTGTGCGAGGTGTAACAAATAGACGGAATATGTGCATACTTAGCCTCCTTTAGGTTGATAAGACGGTGGTGAGATTTTCCGTGCATCCTATAGTGCGTTTGTTAGCGTTCCATGGATAAGCTGTTGTATCTTAAGTATACCACGTTTTTTTGCCGATTCTGTGAGTTTATATTGAAGATAGGTGGGGAGCAAGTTATAATAGAGGTAGTTTAACATTTGATAATCGTCCACGTGCAACATACGAGTAGGGTAGGACTCTAGGGGGCATAATGAAATATGATGGTCTATTAGATACATGGCATGAGGAATGCGGAGTCTTTGGGCTCTACGATAGAACCTTGCCTATGGGAACAACGATATATAAAGGGCTTATGGCATTACAGCACAGAGGACAAGAGGGGGCAGGTATTGCTGTTGTTCATGAATCACAGGTAGATGTAGTGAAAGGGTCTGGACTCGTGAAAGAAGTCTTACGGGATATTTCTACCTTAGAAGGTCATATAGGGATTGGACATGTACGCTATTCTACGACAGGTATAAAAAGCCATTGTGATGTACAACCAATTGTAGGATCATCGCCGTGGGGTACATTTGCAGTAGCCCATAATGGAAATATAACAAATGCTAAAATGTTACGTGGTGAATTGGAATCACAAGGATCTGTGTTTACAACGACTATGGATTCAGAAGTGATTGTCCATTTGATCTGTCAGTCCAATAAATCAAACATCCTAGAAGCTATTCAACAAGCTTGTGCACGATTGGAAGGGGCTTTTTCCTTAACTATCATAACAAATACAATGCTCATAGGTGTACGAGATTCATATGGATATCGTCCTCTTTGCGTAGGTCGTACAACACATGGCTATGTGCTTGCTTCTGAAAGCTGCGCCATAGACGCTATAGAAGGAACTTTCATTCGTGATATAACCCCTGGGGAAATGATTACTATTGATGCCACAGGTTGTTGCAGTATACCGTATCATTTTAATGAAAGTACACAACATACTTGTGTGTTTGAATATATTTATTTTGCGCACCCTACTAGTGTTATTGATGGGCAAGGTGTATTAGAAGCAAGAGACACTATGGGTCGGCAGTTGGCAAAAGAAACACGGTATGAAGCGGATATTGTTATGCCTATACCTAATTCGGGGACTTTGTCCGCTCAGGGATATGCCGCGGAATCTGGTATACCCTATAGGGAAGGATTAGTGCGTAACCCAAAGGTATTGCGGACTTTCATAGAGCCTAACCAAGTCAGTCGAGAAGAAGCGGTACGTAAGAAATTTAGCGTTATTCCTGAGGTAGTGCATGATAAGCGTATTGTTCTCATCGATGATTCCATTGTACGTGGCACCACAAGTCGACATATCGTTTCTATGTTGCGACAAGCGGGAGCTAAAGAAATATATTTATGCTTAACTTCTGAACCTGTGCGGTACCCTTGCTATTTTGGTATCGATACATCCGAAGCAGAATCGTTGCTGGCTCATCGATATTCCGTAGAAGAAATTCGCCAATACATCGGCGTTGATCGATTATATTATTTGACTCATGAAGGTTTGATGCAGTCTATGAAACAATTAAAATCACCACATTTGTGTGTGGCTTGTTTTAATGGACACTATCCAAGTCCTGTAGTGGATGAGTATACCAAGGGAGGTACTAATGTCTGTCGATAATACATCTGTAACTTATTTAGATGCTGGCGTGGATGTGGAAGCGGGAAACCAGCTTATTCAAAAGATTAAACACCGAGTAGAACGCACGTATACGCCGGGTGTATTAGGCTCCTTAGGCGGTTTTAGTGGACTCTATTCCTTAGCGGGACATAGCATGAAAGAACCTGTTCTAGTATCAAGCACGGACGGAGTGGGTACTAAAATCCGTTTTGCGGTCCTGATGAATGAGCATCGCCAAATTGGTCAGGATTGTGTGGCCATGAGTGTGAATGATGTAATAGCACAGGGAGCAACACCTTTATTTTTCCTAGATTATATTGCAGTGGGCAAATTGGAGCATGATCATATTGAAAGTATCATTGATGGTATTGGACAGGCCTGTGAAGCATGTGGTTGTGCCTTAATTGGAGGAGAAACATCGGAAATGTCTAGTTTTTACGGCGATGGCAATTATGATTTAGCTGGCTTTGCAGTGGGGATTGTCGATAAGGACCAATGCATTACAGGAGCCTCCATCGAAACAGGAGATATGGTTTTAGGGTTACCTTCATCAGGTTTACACTCTAATGGATTTTCTTTAGTGCGCCATATCATCTTAGACAAAAAACAAATGCCATTGGATACCTATATAGACGAGTTGGGATGCACCATTGGAGAAGAGGTATTAACCCCAACGAAATTATATGTAAAACCTATTTTACCCCTATTGAAAGAGCGGTTAGTAAAAGGGATGGCTCATATAACAGGTGGCTCTTTCTACGATAATATTCCTCGTATTTTACCGAAAGGATTGTCTGTCATGATTCATAGTGATGCTTGGACAGTGCCACCTATTTTTAAGCTATTACAAGAATGGGGACATGTGGAACCAAAAGAAATGTATCATACTTTCAATATGGGGATAGGCATGGTACTTGTGGTAAAACCGGAACTCGTAGAACGCGTCGTTGAAGTGTTGCAAGAACAAGGCGAGGTAGTGTACTCCATTGGACTAGTTACAGAAGGGCAGGGAGATGTGGCGATTCTTGGCGAGGCGTTCCATGCGTAAACGTTTAGCCCTATTTGGCAGTGGCAGAGGGTCTAATGGAGAGGCCTTGTATAGAGCGATACAACATAATCGTATACAGGGGGACATTGTTTTAATCATAAGTGATATACCAAGCTCCGGTATTGTAGAGAAGGGATATTCATGGCAAATTCCTGTACACGTAGTAGATCCTACTAATTATGGTAACGAAGAAGTGTGGACACAAGCTATGTTAGATTTGTTAGAGGACTATAAGGTAGATGGTATCTTACTAGCTGGGTATATGCGTATGTTACCTCCTACATTTGTGCAAGTCTACAGAGGAAAAATTTTGAATATCCATCCTTCCTTATTACCAGCTTTTGTAGGATTACAGGCGCAGAAACAAGCCTTAGTGAAAGGTGTAAAATATACGGGATGTACCGTTCATTTTGTAGATGAGGGCATGGATACGGGTCCAATCATTGCGCAAGCAGTGGTGCCTGTGTATGAAGATGACACGGTAGACACGTTATCAACACGAATCTTGCATGAAGAACATCGCATCTATCCAGAGGCAGTGGGCTTATTTTGCGATGACGCGTTGGAGATAGTGGGAACTCGAGTTCTCACTGGGAAGCAAGCTGTTAGAAAATAGTCTATCTTGAGAGGTATCTATGAAAGTATGTATTATCGGCAATGGTGGTCGTGAACATGCATTAGCTTGGAAATTACATCATAGCCCATCTGTGACAGATGTCTATGTAGTGCCAGGCAATGCTGGAATGAGAACAGTGGCCACTATAGTTAAGTTGGATTGGACAGAGAGAAGAACCTTGCTAGCATGGCTGTTAGAACAGGAGATTGATTTAGTTGTTATAGGACCTGAATTGCCTCTTGTAGAGGGACTCAGCGATGCGATTCGGTCAGTAGGGATTCCTGTATTTGGACCATCCCAACAGGCATCACGATTAGAAGGCTCTAAGTCTTTTGCAAAAGAGTTAATGCGTCGCTACAAGGTTCCTACAGCAGAGTATGTGGTTTGCCAAGATGTAGATACAGGAAAACGCATCATCCATCAATGGGGCGTACCAATTGTGTTAAAGAAAGATGGCCTCAGCGGTGGTAAAGGTGTCACTATTTGTGAGACTTTCACAGAAGCAGAACAAGTGTTGGAAGAAATATTTAGTAGTTCGGAACAATGCGTTGTCATTGAGGAATATATGCAAGGTAAGGAGTTATCTTTCCTATCATTTGTGGACGGTACTCACGTATTACCTATGCTAGGGGCAAGAGATCATAAACGATTGTTAGACCGTGATGCAGGTCCTAACACGGGTGGCATGGGGGCTTATGCACCAGTGCCAGAATTGAATGACACTTTGGAACAGGACATTGTAGAGACTATCGTAAAACCTATTGTGAAAGCTATGGCAAAAGAAGGACATCCTTATGTGGGCTGCTTGTATACAGGTCTTATGCTTACCGACAAAGGACCTAAAGTAGTAGAGTTTAATGCTCGCTTCGGAGATCCAGAAACACAAGTACTACTGCCGTTATTACATAGTGATCTAGGATTAATTATGTATGCTACGGCTACAGGACGATTAGAAGGGATGGCTTTGGAGTGGTCTCCACAATATGCTTCCTGTGTTATCTTGGCATCCGAAGGATATCCGTATCAGCCATTGATAGGGCGAAATATCACGGGTGATATATATACTATGGATTCCGTATCGATGGTATTTCACTCTGGTACATCATATAAAGAGGAGCGGTTTGTAACACAAGGAGGACGTGTGCTAGGTGTTGTAGGATTGGGAGATACTCTGGAAGAATCCTTGGACAATACCTATGCCAGAGTAAGAACTATTGGATTCGAGGGACAACAGTATCGTGCAGATATCGGTGCATCGAGTATTGGATTTTGTATACATGCTAAATATAGAAAAAACTCGATAGATTAAGAATATAATTAGTGATATAATAACAAAAGGCGTATTTTACTTATTCAATAATATATATTACATAGTAGAGGGGTAATTATATGAATCGAATTGTATCTTTTTTTACATCGCCATCAGCAGGAGGGGTTCTGCTCTTTGTAGCTGCTTTGGTTGGTGTGTTATTGGCGAACTCTCCAGTAGAAAGTTTGTATCACTCTTTGCTTCAAGCTAAATTAGGACCATTGCCTATTGAATTATGGATTAATGACGTAGCCATGGCCGTTTTCTTTCTATTTGTTGGTCTTGAAGTAAAACGAGAAATGATTGCAGGGGAATTGAATACCAATGCAAAACGATTTTTGCCAGGTATTGCAGCATTCTTTGGGTTGTTAACGCCTGCTTTAATTTACTATTTTATTGTTGGATATCACCCAGAATTTATTCATGGTTGGGGGATTCCAACGGCAACAGATATTGCTTTCGCTATTGGCATAGTATCGTTGCTAGGAAGTCGAGTTCCGATAGCGATGAAAGTGTTTTTAACAACACTTGCTGTTATGGATGACTTGATGGCTATCGTTATTATAGCGTTTTTCTATACGGCTGAGCTGAATTTCTTCTATTTATTTGTGGCAGCTATTATCGTATTTATGTTACAGTATATCAACCGTATGAATTATACAAGACCAATACCGTACTTAGTGTTAGGGATTGCGCTGTGGTTCTGCATATTTAAGTCAGGCTTACATGCTACCTTATCTGGAGTTATCTTGGCAGCCTTTATTCCATTCCACGGTGTTCGTGATGGTCGTCATGTATCTCCATTATCTGAATGGGAACATACATTAAGTAATTGGGTAACCTATTTGATTATCCCAATCTTTGGCTTTGCCAATGCGGGAGTATCTTTCCACGGATTTACATTGGATAGTTTTACACATCCAGTCGTATTAGGTGTAGCTGTAGGGTTGGTATTGGGTAAACAAATAGGGGTCTTTGGAACGTTGTTCCTATTGGTTAAATCTAAACTAGTAGAAATGCCGGCTCAAACAAACTGGTCGCAGGTTTATGGAATTGCCCTTTGTTGTGGTATCGGATTTACCATGAGCTTGTTCGTATCCTTGTTAGCATTCCCACCAGGGGAAGCTCAAGAAATGGCTAAAGTAGGTATTTTTGTTGGCTCTATCATATCTGGTATTTTGGGTTATACAGTGTTGCGTATGGTAGGAAAAAAACAACAAGTATCAGTATCTGAATATGATATGATTAAAGGACAAAATATTTAATTGCATATCTTATAGTGATGAGAAACTCTATATAAAAGCTGTAATGGAAGGAATCTTTCATTACAGCTTTTTATTATGCCAATTTAGTATAGCAACACCAGTTTTATGCATATTTACTATAGAAAATGAGGAAAACTAGTATTTTGGGTGTACATATGTAGTAGGTGTAATTTCCTGTAGGGAGAGATATATACTATATGTGGGAAAAATATGATAAAAATAGGCTTTAAGTGGTAAATGAGTGCTAAAAAATACCCATTTTTTTGACGTATCTCCCAAAAAATGGTAAAATGTATAGGCATTTAGATATGAGGTGAACATCGTGAAAAAAATAACTCTCATAGCGATTCTCCTGCTAGTGTGTACCATGGTGACAGCTTTGGCAACATCTGGACGCGGTGATCGCGGTAAAGAGGTAGAAGAGTTACAAGCGTTGTTAGTAGCCCAAGGCTATTTGCTTGATACAGCAGATGGAGTGTTTGGGAATAATACAGAATACGCAGTGCTCGTCTTTCAGAAAGAACACGGGTTAACTCCAGATGGTAGAGTAGGCAAAGAAACTATGCGTGCTTTACTAGAGAATCAAAAACAATTTGAGGGGCAACAAGCGTCTCGAAATACCCGTACTGTCGAGGTATCACGATTTGGTGATCGGGGTCGACAAATAGAAGAATTACAAAGTAAATTAGAAGATAGCGGATTTTCTCCAGGAATCATTGATGGTGTATTTGGTAATGGCACAAAAGAAGCCTTACTTCGCTTTCAACGGTACTATGGTTTAAGTGAAACTGGTATCTTGGATGCTAGTACATGGTCTAAGTTATCTAGCGTAAAACAAAGCACTTACAAAAAAGATCGCAAGCCATCATCCTATAAAAAAACGATAGAGATGGAGGCTAGCGCCTATTCAAGTTATGAATCCGGGATGTACACAGCCCGGGGCCATGCATTGCGTCATGGTTATGTATCGGTAGACCCTAATGTGATTCCTCTAGGCACAGAGGTTTATGTGGAAGGGTATGGCTATGCTGTGGCGGATGACACGGGTGGTGATATTGTGGGCAACCGCATTGATGTGGCTATGGATAGCTATGATGAGGCTATACAGTTTGGTCGTCGTACGGTGAAAGTATATATTTTAAATTAGAGCAATCATTGATTTGTTGTGAAACAGAAAGAACATCTAATTGCAAATGTGTAGTTACACAAAACTAAATCATAAGAAGCTAGTAAGATATAGTTTCTAATACACGAAGAGGATAGTTGATACCAAAGGTCAACTATCCTTTGTTTTATAGGGGCCCTATGGTATAATAAAATGTATTCTAAGTAGTATATATAGGAGGAAATGGTGGATATTACATCAACACAAGGGTTATTAGCAATTCTACAAATTATTATTATTGATATATTATTGGCAGGGGACAATGCTATTGTTATCGGTATGGCAGCTAAAAACTTACCGGAACATTTGCGTAAACGCGCTATTTTCTGGGGGACAGCAGGTGCGATAGCTTTGCGTCTTGTGATGGCGATTTTGTTCATTGAAGCTTTAGATAATATTCCAGCATTGCGCATCGTTGGCGGTATTATGTTACTTTGGATTGGTTACTCTTTATTGAAAGATGGGGACAATGAGCATAACATTGAAGCGAAAGATAACATCTGGGGTGCTATTGTTACTATCATCATTGCTGATGGTGTGATGGGTATCGATAATGTACTAGGTGTTGTAGCAGCAGCAGAAGGACATTTTGGTCTTGTTGTAGCAGGAATGTTAGTAACAGTGCCTATCATCGTTTGGGGTAGCACCCTCTTTGTAAAATTGATTGATAAATTCCCTGTGATCCTATATGCAGGTGGTGGTATCTTAGGCTGGGTATCTGCTAGCATGATTCAGCATGACCCAATGGCAGCACCATACATCGAACCATATAGCTTACCATTCCATATTGGATGTGTCGTATTGGTGCTAGGCGCAGCGATGATTCGCAATCGTTTGGTGAAATAAACTGGAGATTGTAAAAGCATTCTCTATATGTCTTAGCATATATGAGGCACTAGTTCAGTAAATAAAGTTCTATACTATATTTTGAGGGAATGTCAATTGGCAAACCTCAATAAATAGCTTTTATGTATAATATAGGCATATAGTTTTCATGATGTCGTACATCAATGAAGGCTATATGCTTTTTGTTTGTATCGTAGTGATATTTTCAACAAATGGTAAATAGACATTTACTAAGGTACCTAGTTTAATGATATAAAAAGTGTGTATGAGTGGGAATCGTACTAGGTAGTAGGGATATATAGAGAAGTGTAAAGAACATATAAAAAATGATATAATAACAAAATAATGATAAATGCGATTACAGGGGTTAAAGGATATATAGATGAGCGAGAAGAAGAAACAGCAGAAAGCACCGGTGTGCGTTGGAAATACATATACCATAACTATTCACGGCACTGGCAGTAGTGGCGAAGGGATAGGCAGATACGAAGGCTTTACCGTATTTGTACCTTATGCGTTACCGAATGAAACAGTACAAGTGAAGATTACAGTAGTCAAAAAGAATTATGCCGTAGGGGATATTATAGAGGTGCTCACATCGTCTGCAGAGCGAGTGGACCCGCAATGCGAAGTGTATGGCAATTGTGGCGGGTGCCAATTACAACATGCATCCTATACTGAGCAATTGCGACTAAAAACAGAATCTGTGAAAGCGGTAATAGAACGGATTGCGAAATGTGACCCTTCCTTGGTGTTGCCTTGTATAGGTCCAAAGGAACCTTGGCGGTATCGTAATAAAATGCAAATGCCTGTAGGTGGTAAACTAGATAACATACGTATGGGATTTTACCAAAAGGGATCTCATAGCATCATCAATCACGAGTATTGTCCGATACAAAATTCAGGGAATGATGAAATTCGTAAGGTTTGCTACGAGGCGATGCATGAACTAGGTATCGAACCTTATGATGAGCATACGGAAAGAGGCGTTCTTCGTCACGTTGTAGGACGTATTGGGAAAGAAGAATGGATGGTTATACTCGTAAGTCGGACAGTAAATATTCCTCGTGAATCTGAACTGGTGGATCGGATCGTAACGGCATTGCCACAGGTGACATCCATCGTGGTGAATCACAATCCAAAACAAACGAATGTGATCTTAGGCCCTACAAACCGTACACTTTATGGGAAAGACCAGATTACAGATTATATCAAAGATTTGTCCTTTCAATTGTCACCGCATTCCTTTTTTCAAGTGAATCCAGAACAAACCACAGTGCTCTATGATACAGCTTTGGAATTTGCAGATTTGAAAGGTCATGAAACGGTGATTGATGCATATTGTGGAACAGGAACGATTTCCTTATTTTTGGCGCATAAAGCAAAATACGTCATCGGCATTGAAATTGTAGAGCCTGCCATCGAAGATGCAAAGAAAAATGCCATTCGGAATGGATATGACAATACAGAATTTATCGTAGGCGACGCAGCCGTGGAGATGCCTAAACTGTATAAACAAGGCATCGAACCTGACGTCATTGTCTTTGACCCTATCCGCGCAGGCTGTAAAGAAGATGTGCTACACGCAGCCATCGGTATGGCGCCACAGCGTATCGTCTACGTGTCGTGCAACCCATCATCCATGGCACGAGATATAGAAATACTGACAGAACATGGCTATGAATTGGTGAAAGTCCAACCAGTAGATATGTTCCCGCAGACATACCATACTGAGGCCGTATCTTTGCTTACTAGGAGTGAAGCGACGCAGTAAGCATTAGATTGGCCCATGTCAGGGATGGCCAAGAGTTCGAGAAATGTATTTTATTATTACAGTATCAGGAGTATATATGAAGTTAAAACTAAATTTAGTTATGGCAATTGCAACTCTTTCGTTAATGAACATATCTATTAGTAGTATCTCTCTGGCTGTAGGAGGACAGAATGATAATGAGGGGGTTGATCCAACACCTAATGTAATTGGTAACAACAATAATATAATGTATTCAAATTTTTATAATATATCTGGAAATAATAATTTAGTGTATGGTGATTATCTAAATATTGTAGGAAATAAAAATTGAGTAACTGGAGACCATTTAGTTGTTGTTGGAAATTATAATATTGCAGCTCCACAGATATATCCTGAGGATTTTAATAATTGGACAATTTCATTAGGTAAAGCGCCTGGAGAAGCAGCGACAGTAGTAGGTGACTACGCGACGGTAGAATTTGGACATGGCACGGCCCTTGGATATGGAGCTAAAGCCTATGCCAAAAGTTCAGTTGCATTGGGCGCATTTAGTAAAGCTGTCACATTACATCCTGTAGAAGGCAAATATGCTGGCGTTAATAATGCTAGAGGCATAGTAAGTATTGGTGTAGTTGATGATGGTTTAGGATATTACTATTCTAATGATAATGGCTTTGTAAAACCTGAAAAATATAATACTTTTACTCGTCAAATGCAAGGTGTAGCCGCTGGTGAAATTTCTGAAACGTCTACAGATGCGATTAATGGTAGTCAATTACATGCTACGATCAGGGCTATAGAAAGCTTATCAGTTAATAATGGTACACTACTTAATACTAAAATTGATGCTATCAATAATAAAATTGATTCATTAGAAGCAGATGCCCAGTCAAGAGATACCATGAACGCTGCATTGTCAGCATTAAAACCGCTTTCCTATGACCCTAGAGAACCACATCAATTTATGGCAGGTGTAGGTGCTTATAAAAATAAACGGGCAGTGGCATTAGGATATGGTCATTATTTTAATGAATCTACATTGGTACATATAGGATTGGCTCATTCTAATGGTAATAGTGTTATGATTAATGGAGGCGTAAGTGTCAAGTTTGGAAGGGGTACCAATTCTAACATATTACCACAATACGAAAAGGGACCTATATCTTCTATTTATGTGTTTCAAGAGGAAAACCAAGCACTTCGTCAACGAGTGGATGAACAAGAACAACGAATTGCGCGACTAGAAGTGTTGATGCTGAATAGAAAGTAAGGGTTATTTGGCGCCAGATAGGGAGTTCATTATAACACCATAACTAACTTTCATCTAAAATATATCCTATAGAAGCAGTTTATCACTGTTTTTAATGGACCACTTGCCGTATAATAATTACGGCAAGTGTTTTTTTTATTAGAAAGGATTGAGTAATTCATGATTATGTTATTCGGATTTATTTTATTGTTAGCTTGCTTAATCGTTGGTGTAAGACACGGTGGCTTAGGTTTAGCTGCTGTATCTGGTATCGGTCTTGCTATTTACGTATTTGTAATTGGTCTTGTACCAGGGAAACCACCAATTGATGTCATGCTAACGATTATGGCAGTGGTGACTTGTTCTGGTTTCTTACAAGCTTCCAAAGGATTGGATGTGATGCTTGTATACGCAGAAAAATTTCTTCGTAGTAATCCAAAACAAATTACGATTTTAGCGCCTATTACAACATGGTTCTTAACTGTCTTATGTGGAACAGGGCACGTAGTGTATACGATGTTCCCTATCATCTATGATATTTCTATTAAAGAAGGGATTCGACCAGAACGACCAATGGCGGTGGCATCTGTGGCGTCTCAAATGGGGATTTGTGCCTCTCCTGCATCGGTAGCGGTAGTATCTATGGTAGCTATGCTAGGAGCTGTTAGTTTCCCAGCGAGTGTGGTAACGATTTTATCTATTACCATTCCAGCTACTTTTGTAGGTGTCATCGTAGCCGGTGTGTGGAGCATGCGTCGTGGTAAAGAGTTGGCTAATGATCCAGACTTTCAAGCGCGCATTCAAGATCTAGAGCAACGTGCTTACATTTACGCAGAAAACAAGGATGCAAGCGTTGTAAAAGAATTGCCACGTACAGCCTACTGGGCTACTACAATTTTCTTGCTAGGGATTTTAGTTATCGCTTTATTCGGTAGTTTCCCAGAACAATTGTTACCATTAGTACCAAATGCTAAAGGTGCATGGAAACCATTATCCATGACCCCTACTATTCAAATTGCTATGCTTGTGATGGCATCCTTAATCCTTCTTCTATGTAAGGTGAAAGCCAGCGATGTAACGAACGGTTCTGTATTTAAATCTGGTATGATTGCTGTAGTGTCTGTATACGGTGTAGCTTGGATGGCAGAAACCTATTTTGGTGCATACATTCCACAATTTAAAACAACGTTATCTAGTATAGTAGTCGCGCATCCATGGACGTATGCAATTGTATTATTTATCATTTCTAAATTGGTTAACTCCCAAGCAGCAGCACTTGCTATCGTGGTTCCAATGGGCTTGAGCGTAGGTGTGGAACCATTGATTGTACTATCCTTTATCCCTGCATGTTATGCATACTTTGTATTACCAACGTATCCATCTGATCTGGCATGTATTGGGTTTGACCGTTCTGGTACAACCCGAATTGGTAAATTTGTTATTAATCATAGTTTTATCATTCCAGGCTTAATTGGAGTATTTACAAGTTGTGTGGTAGGGTACTTTATTGCCCATGCTATGTTCTAATTGGATATAGGTTGAGGATAGCATCTGTTTAGTATTAGTTGAGCATGCACAAGGGTATAAGGAGAGTACTATATCAATTAACAAATTGGGCCTTTTAAGTATTATACTTTTAGGGGTCAACGCAATTATTGGGACTGGGATTTTTTTGCTTCCTGGTAAAGAGGCTGCATTAGTAGGCGTCAACAGCTTATGGGTTATTGTATTTGATGCTCTGTTAGTGATGTCTATTGCATTATGCTTTGCAGAAATGGGGCTCAGTGATTCCAGTGTTAGCGGCTGTAGTTAATATCTGGTTATTAACGCAATCTTCCTTGGAAAAAGTATTCTGGGGACTTGGTGGTTTAGTCGTAGGTGCTGTATTGTACTACATTATGAATCGTAGCGGAAAACAAACAGCTTAGGAAAACACCATAGTAAGTGTATAGGATAAATAGATCACTAACACTATATGGCTGCAAGCATGTCATGAATATGTGAGTGGGATAATCTACATAACAAATATATAAAACGTAAAAAACATAAGCAGGTAATATCGTCAGTTTTACTGGATACAGAAAGCCTGCTTATGTTTTTTGTATAATTTTCACTGATTTTTCATGTATGGACTGAGTAAATGTGGTATAATTAAGGTACTGTCTAAAGGAAAACTATCCAGTGCAACATAGATTGGAGTGAGATATTTGCGTAAGTTATTTGCCCTATTGGGTATGTTAGTATTGGTGTTACCAGTCCTGTTTGGAGCTACGAAGGCTGCAAATGTGACAGATCTTCATTGGGTAACGAGAAATGATGCACCAATCCCTTTTGTGAGAATGGTCTTTAGTTTATCTAGTCCTGTTCATGCGACAGCCTCCATTAGTTCCAGTGGTACATCTACCACATTATTGTTGAAAAATGCTACTATAGCAGGGGCACCTACATCAATTGTGATGGATGATGGCATTGCGAAAAGTGCGACACTTTCACAGTCAGGACCAGATACGGTGGTAAAAATTGAAACACCGAGGGCTATTGATGTAGAAGATTTGAAAGTATTTACTTTGAAAAAAGATACAGTCAATAACAAACCATATCGTATGGTGGTGGATATCCAGAAAAAAGGAGTAACCCCACGAGATAATTATTATGGTAAAAAGCCAGCAGCCCCAGTGGCTGAAAAAGTACCAGCCAAGGCAGCTGAGGTGAAAGCTACACCTAAAGAAGTGTCAAAAGCTGAGACTAAACCAACACCTAAAACAGCTGAAAAAATAGTAGCAAAACCAGCTAAGCCAGCTCCAAAAACAGAATCCAAACAGCCAGTGGCATTACCAGTGGTTTCAGAAAAACCAATTCCGCAAGTAGTCAATTATCGCACCACAGGCGGTATTAGCGGTAAAATTATTGTATTAGATCCAGGCCATGGTGGAAGTGACCCTGGTGCTATTGGACCAACGGGATTACAAGAAAAGCAAGTGACATTGCCCGTTGCTGAGTATTTAAAATCTATTTTAGAAGCAAAGGGTGCTAAAGTTATCTTGACCCGTACGACAGATGTAGATGTGTATGGACCACATGCGAGTGGTGTGGACGAATTGCAAGCCCGCGTCAATGTAGCAAATGGTAACCAAGCAGATGCTTTTATGAGTATTCATATTAATTCCTTCTCAAATCCCAATGTAGGTGGTATTGCAACTTACTATTTTGATGGATCTGATCAATCGAAAAAATTAGCATCTTCTGTACAAGGTCAGATTGCTGAACACAGTGGATTTAACGGTGACCGAGGTATCCAACCGGGGAACTTATACGTCCTACGTCATTCCTTGATGCCATCCATATTGGTAGAATTAGGGTTTATTTCTAATCCTACGGAAGAAGGTCATTTAAAAGAATCATCAACACAGAAAGATTTTGCCAATGAACTGGCAAAAGGCTTAGAATTATATTTTGGAGGTTAATTCATGAAACAATCATTACGCTATGGTCTAGTGGCTATGATGAGCGTATGTGTCATTGCGTTGGCAGGTTGTAATTCTCAAGATTTAAAAGTGGATTTGGGAAAACAAACAACGGCCCAATCTTCTGCGTCGCAGGACCAGAAAACACTAGATAAAATGACAAAAATCGTGGTGTATGTACCACGGCAAGATGGAAAAGGAGTTATGCCACAACCGCTTACGATTGATAAAGACCGTAAAACGGTAAAAGATGCCATAAACCTAATGATTGAGCAAGATGGTCGGGCAGAGTATCCAGTTTTTGCAAAAGGTACAAAAGTAGTAGAAACATCAAAACATGATGATACAGTTACGGTCATTTTAAGTGATGACTTTTTGCAGGATGCTACTGGTTTAACAGCTACGTTACGAATTGCCTCTATCGTTAATACAGCAGTAGAATTTGATGGTGTACATAAAGTGTATATCAAGGTAAAAGGAGTGACTTTACCTACCTATGGTGACATTGACTTGACACATCCATTGAAAAAAATGAAAGATAAGATTGTAAAAGATTAAGTAGTATGTTGGGGGATTCTTAGCAGAGAGCTTCCAACATTTTTATACCTTAAATTCATGGTAAATTAGTATGATAAACAACAAAGATGTTGTAGAAAGGATGGTTTGATGATACAGAATTTAGTGGAAGAGTTGAGTAAAAACGGGGTATTTTATTTACATTTATTACTCGAGCACATAGGAATTAGCTTTACAGCCGTCATCATTGCTACAGTGCTGGGACTGGCTATGGGGATATTTATAGTGCGAAAACAGAAATTGGCGAATTCTGTTATTTCTGTAGTGAATATTGCGTATACCATACCGTCTATTGCTTTGTTGGGGTTTCTGATTTCTTTCACAGGTGTAGGGAATACGACGGCCATCATTGCTCTTACCATATACGCACTATTGCCTATCGTGCGTAGTACCTATGTGGGGATTACCACTATTGATCCAAAAATTATTGAGGCTAGCCGTGCTATGGGGAGTACAGATAGCCAAATTTTATGGAAGATACAGCTACCGTTAGCATTTCCTGTTATTTTTGCAGCTATCATGAACATGGTGACCATGACCATTGCCTTAGCGGGGATTGCCTCCTTTGTAGGTGCAGGTGGTCTAGGTGTTGCCATTTATCGTGGAATAACCACTAATAACGAAATATTAATTTGGATTGGTGGCATCCTAATCGCCCTCTTAGCCTTGATCATAGATGGCATCTTAGGTATCATCGGTAAGTTAGTAGAAGAACACAAGGTGCACAAGATTGTCAATCGAAAAGTAGGCTACGTCTTGAGCGTTCTCTTAGTGATTATTGTAGGTGCAGTAGGGGTACAACAGTATAATAAAAGTGATACTATTCACATCGCATCAAAACCGGTATCGGAAGGATATATTTTGGCAGATATCGTGGGAACCCTAATTGAGGCGGATACGAATCTGAAAGTTGAGTACACTCATGGTGTTGGAGGTGGTACTTCTAATATTCACCCTGGTATGGTACGAGGAGATTTCGATATGTATCCGGAGTATACGGGCACATCTTGGCAAATTGTGTTAAAACATAAGCAAGACTACAAGAACGATAAGTTTCCTATGTTGAGTGCAGAGTACAAGGACAAGTATCATTTCTTATGGAAAGGGATGTTTGGTTTTAATGATACTTATAGTATTGGCATTCGAGCAGATTTAGCAAAAGAATATGGCATTAAAACGTTTACAGACTTGGAGAAATATGCAGGACAATTAACATTTGGTGCAGAATATGACTTCTTTGAACGAGAAGACGGATACAAAGCCTTAGCTAATGCCTATAACTATCACTTCAAAAAGGTAGTAGATATGGACAATGGATTAAAATATCAAGCCTTATTTGATAAAAAGATTGATGCTATGACTGTATTTACAACAGATGGTCAGTTATCTGATCCACGGGTTGTAGTATTAAAGGACGATCGCAACTTTTATCCAAGTTACATGGCGGGCATGGTTGTTCGTGAGGAAACCCTACAAAAACATCCTGAGCTAGAGGCGGTATTACATCGTTTGGATGGTATCCTAGATGAAAGTACCATGGCACAGTTGAATAAAAGGGTAGAAATTGATAAGGAAGATCCGAAACAAGTGGCGAAGGAATTTTTACAATCTAAAGGATTGGTGGTGAAATAGATGAATCAAATGATAGAATTTAAAAATATTGGAAAATCTTATCAAGGCAAATGGGTGGTGAGAGATTGCAATCTTACCATCAACGAAGGAGACTTTCTTTGCATTGTAGGTACATCTGGGTCAGGGAAGACGACACTGTTAAAAATGATTAATGGATTGATTGTACCAGATGAGGGAGATATTACTATTTTTGGGACTCGCGTCATCGATCAAGATATCATTTCTTTGCGCAGAAAGATTGGGTATGCCATCCAAGGAGATGGATTGTTTCCACATATGACGGTAGCAGACAATATAGGGTATGTGCCGAAACTAGATGGTGTACCGAAGGAAGAAGTGGATGCTATTGTAGAACGTATGCTTTCATTAGTGGGATTACCGCTAGATAGTAAAGGAAAGTATCCTAAGGAGTTATCTGGAGGTCAACAGCAACGTGTTGGCATTGCCAGAGCCTATGCAAACTCGCCAAAGATATTACTTATGGACGAGCCATTCGGTGCTGTGGACTCCATTACGAGGTATCAACTGCAAGAAGACTTGAAGAAAATTCACAAACAAACTGACTGTACCATTGTGTTTATCACCCATGACATGCACGAAGCTTTTAAACTAGGAACACATATCCTTGTCATGCATGAAGGGAAAATACAACAATACGGGACTGCGGAGGAAGTAAAGAATCATCCGAGTAACGACTATGTGAAACAATTGATTGAGATGACGAGGTAGTGATACTTACTTGGTGAAGTTGATGAGGTAAGGTACATACATTGTAACAACATATTAAAAGGGGGACTCTTATAGGAGTCTCCTTATTATTTAGATAAATTTATCTTATCTTTACCTCCTAGTGTGGTACAATAAGAACAACATGTATAGAGAAAGTGATATGCAAATCAATAGTTAAATTAAAATAGTGTGGCGTTATTATCCATAACGGCATAGGTATGTTATTTTGTTATTATACAATGAAACGAGGTGGTACAATGCATAAGGATCGGCTTGATGAATTTGCTCTTATTGACAAACTAACGCAATATAGTATTAACGATTCTACGTATGTAAAAGTAGGTGTTGGTGATGACTGTGCTGTGTATGATACACCTTATGATGTAGATCAATTGGTTAGTACGGACATGATGGTGGAAGGGATTCACTTTAGTGAACAAACGACATCACCCTTTGACGTGGGCTATCGTTTAGGAACAGCGAACATCAGTGATATAGCAGCGATGGGTGGTGCTCCACGACATATGGTGGTGTCCGTTGCAGTTCCCAAGGAGCGAGATACGTCCTATGTAGAAGAGGTTTATAGTGGTTTACGTACTATATGTGCAGACTACGATGTGAATATCATCGGCGGCGATACGGTATCAACGGAAGGTCCTTTTGTGGTTTCAGCCACAGTCTTTGGAGATGTTCCAAAACATCAATCTGTTTTACGTAGTGGAGCCAAAGATGGTGATGCGGTGTTCATTACAAATTATCTGGGATTATCGTATGTGGGTTTGCACAGTTTGTTGGAAGGTAGCAAGGGCTATCCAGTGAGTCAATCCGTTCATCAACGGCCCCTTCCTCATGTGGAATGTGGTATAATAGCAAGAGATGTAGGGGCCACGTCTATGAATGATATCAGCGATGGCTTGTCCAGCGAGCTCAACGAGATTGCCAAAGCATCGCAGGTGACTATTTACATTGATGAAAGTACTTTGCCAATTCATCCGGAGGTTCAAGCGTACTGTGAAAGCCACCAGATGAGTCCCTACATTCCTATGTGGACTGGAGGCGAAGACTTTCAGTTGGTGGGAACTATACCTGCTGAGAAAGCAGAGGAGTTGCCAGCTGAGACTTTCATGATTATTGGACATGTTAAAGCAGGCAGTGCACAGGTATTGGTAGAACGTGACGGACAATGGATGAGAGTGGAATCTAAAGGATACAATCACTTATCGCATAACTAAGGATTGAATGTATAGATAATCCTAGTCATATCTAATGATAATAGACGGGGATAAGAGTATGTGTCGCCTACAGCATACTAATTAAAATACAATGATAAAGGAATACTATGAATACTATACAATATACAACACATTCCGTAGAGGGAACGTTGGCTCTAGGTCACAGCCTAGGGAGATTTATGAAAGACTATGAAGGACCTATATGCATTGCCTTAGATGGTACACTAGGGGCGGGGAAAACTCATTTTTCCCAAGGGATTGCGAAAGGCTTTGGGGTTACAGAAGAGGTGACAAGCCCTACGTTCGCGTTGATGAACACCTATGAAGTAGATGGCTCTAACTTGTACCACTTTGATTTATATCGAATGGATTTGGTAGAAGAGTTGGAAACCATTGGATTTTACGAATATACCGAGGAAACGAAGTCTGTTGTAGAGTGGGCTAGTAAGTTTACTGACGAATTGCCAGATACGACGGTGTGGATTGAGATTTCTGTGACTGACGATGGATCTCGTCAGTTTACCGTTCATACAGATTTACTTTCAGTAGAAGAATTACAATGCATAGGAGAGGACCTATGATTTTAGGCATTGAAACGAGTAGTGCCATTGCCAGTATAGCAGTGGGAAATGACAAAGAAATACGAAGTGAACTCATTGTACAGGCAGGCCTTACGCATTCTGAACAATTGGTGCCACATATCGAAACGGTGTTGACAACGGGGAAAGTAAAAAAATCTGATATTACCGGCATTGCCGTTACCATTGGACCTGGTTCGTTTACAGGTTTGCGTATTGGTTTGGGCACGGCAAAGGCCTTGGCTTACGCTTGGAATGTACCAGTTGTAGGAGTGCTCACCACAGATGTATTGGCACAAGGGTGTATGTATTCTAATTACCGTGTGTGTACCGTTGTGGATGCACAGAAAAAGCAAGTCTATGTCCGTCAATATGTATGGAATGGTACAACCATGGATGACTTGGATTCTGTAGGAGTCCACCAAGTGCCAGAATTATTGGAAGCCTTAGTAAAATTATGTGAGGAGCATCCAGTAGTGATTGTGGGAGATGGCCTAAAACGTCTGGAAAAAGAATATCATCTAGGTGTAGAAGAAGGTCGCATAGATCCACTACGTTTGGTGATCGGTCATGAATCGAAGCAACGACCACGTGCATCCCATGTCATCCAAGTGGCATTACCACAATTTGCTAGTGGTAACATACCTGATGTACAGTCTATTGAGCCATTCTACATTCGTAAATCGGAAGCGGAAGTGGTCTGGGATGAGAAAAATAAAGACATACTAGCTACGGGTACCTACGAAGAACCTAAGGTAGTAGTCCGTGAAGCAGCAGGTGAACGATAATGGTGACTTTACGAGAAGCCTTACGGAGTGATATTGAAGGTATCTACGAAATAGAGCAGGCCTGTTTTTCAACCCCTTGGTCGAGGGAAGCTTTATTGGATGATTTAGAAGTAGAAGATAAGCTGTACCTTGTGGCAGAAGCAGAAGATGGTAAGATTTTTGGTTATGCAGGGTCTTGGCTTGTTTTGGATGAAGGTCAAATTACAAATATTGCTATTCATCCTGACTATCGTCGAGCAGGCTATGGGGCTAAGATGACTCGTAAGTTAACGCAAATGCTACGAAAACGAGGTATGAAACATATTTTTTTAGAAGTGCGTGTCTCCAATATTGCAGCTCAAGCTATGTATCGTAGATTGGGATTTACAGCGGTAGGAGTACGCAAACAATTTTATTCAGATCCAGTAGAAGATGGACTGATTATGTCGAAAGAAATGGAGGAACTGACATGAGTATCTATACACTAGCCATTGAAACTAGCTGTGACGAAACATCGGCAGCGGTGTTGCAAGATGGCAGAACAGTTATTTCCAATGTGATTTCCAGTCAAGTTCCCATTCATAGAAAATTTGGCGGTGTTGTGCCAGAAGTGGCATCTCGTCATCATATTGAGCAGATTATGCCTGTTATCGACCAAGCGTTGGCAGATGCAAATCTAACATTAGACGATATGGACCATATCGGTGTTACTTATGGGCCTGGTTTAGTAGGGGCTCTGTTGGTAGGTGTGTCAGCGGCGAAGGCTTTATCCTTTGCAAAAGATATCCCTTTGGTTGGAGTTCATCATATGGAAGGCCACATCTTTGCGAACTTCCTTTTGCACCCTGATTTAGAACCGCCTTTCTTGTGTTTAGTAGTGTCTGGGGGCCATACCATGATCGTTCATGTGACAGATTATGAAAGCTTTCAGGTGCTGGGACAAACACGTGATGATGCGGCAGGGGAAGCGTTCGATAAAATTGCTCGTGTCTTAGGGTATCCGTATCCAGGTGGACCCCATATTGATGCGTTGGCGAAGCAAGGAAATCCGGAGGCCATCGATTTCCCACGACCTTTGCTAGAAAAAGGAAACTTTGACTTTAGTTTTAGTGGCTTGAAATCGGCGGTTTTGAACTATATCAATGGAAAGCAACAAAAAGGTGAATCCATCTGTCATGAAGATGTGGCAGCCTCCTTTCAAAAGGCTATTACTGACGTATTAGTGGAAAAAATGAAAGAAGCGGCTCATACACTAGGAGAAACGAAGATTGCCTTAGCTGGCGGTGTATCTGCGAATAGTGGATTACAACGAGATTTACAAGCCATGTGTGAAGCAGAAGGTTTGACCTATCTCACAGCGGGATCTATGTTGGCTACCGATAATGCGGCAATGATTGGATGCCGAGCTTACTATATGGCTCAATCTGGCAAATTCAGCAATTACACATTGAATGCAAAACCATCTATTCCATTAGGTAGTGATTTGTGGAAAGGAAGCCAACATGGCTAGTTGGAAAGAGATTCTAGACAAAGAAACAGATTTATATCCTACACAGCAAGCTTTACTATTACAATTCTCTCAGCGATTAAACTTTGGTAAAGTCATCAGTGAACAAGGGGTGTCCCTCTTAGTGCAAGCTAAGGATGGACACCTTTTACTTAGTGGAGCACTAGATAGCGGTCATACAGGTATGGTACAGAAATGCAAGGTGCCTACTAATCATCCTATCCAACAGATGTTGGTAACTGGCAAACCCTATGTAGGAATCATGGATTGGGAAGAATGTACGAATAGAACAACGACAATAGAAACCTATTATGCGTATGTCTATCCCATCGTAGATAATGGTGGTAAATGCATTGGTGCTTGTGCCTTTACTAATCCTGTATCGGAGGTGTACTCTAGTCGATATAATGAATTCATGTCTATTGTGTCACAGACAAGTTTTCAAGGGATGTTGGTACCACAGCTACAACAACCAGAATTATATGAAGGAATTTCTGTGTTAGACGGAATACTCTTTTTTGAACAAGATGGTACTATTCTTTATGCGAATCGAGCGGCGAAAAAACTAGGGGATATCTTTGGCATAGATCGACGATTACAGGGAACCTCCATTTACAGTAGTACTTTGAAAGTAGGTCGTATCAAGAAGGCCTTAGAAGATAGAGTGGGTACCATTGATGAAGAATTGTATGGTGACATTGCTTTGCGTCAAGTAATGATTCCTGTTGTTTTAGGGGTCAAGTGGAAGCGTGGTATCTTGGTATTACAGGATAAAACGGAGTTGCGCAAGCGAGATCAAGAATTACTGGTAAAAAATTCCGTCATCAAAGAAGTGCACCATCGTGTAAAAAATAATTTGCAGTCTGTGGCAGGTTTATTACGTATGCAAAGTCGTCGCAGTGGGTCCGATGATGTGAAACAAGCCTTACAAGACAGTATTCATCGTATTGAAAGTATGGCTCTCGTTCATGAAATTGTATCAAACTTTGATGAAGATTATGTGGCATTGCGCAGTATTATTGAAGAATTATGGCGATTGTTGCGACAAGGATTAGGCTCTTCTGAGCAGCTGATTGACATGGAGTATATAGGAGAAGATATCATTATGTCATCTCACAAGGCCAGCTATGTGTCCTTAGTGCTGAATGAACTGTTTTCCAACCTCTTTAAACATGCTTTTAAAGACAAAACAGAAGGACATGTACAGGTAGAGGTGCGAGAGGTGATGGCTCAAGGAAACCGAGATATGTTGCATATTGTTATTCGAGATACTGGCTGTGGGTTGCCAGAGGATTTTGAAAGCACCAGACAACGTAGATTAGGATTACAAATTATCGATAATTTGGTGCAGAATGAATTAGATGGAAAAATTTCATGGACATCTCAAGGAATAGGTACTGTGGTAGATATTTGGATACATAAAGGAGAAGAGTATGCGCGTCTTAGTAGTAGATGATGAGTCACTGATTCGCATGGACTTGCGAGATATATTAGAAAGCCAAGGACATACCGTTGTAGGAGAAGGGGCCAATGGAGTGGAAGCAATCCAACTATGTCAAGATCTTGTGCCAGATATAGTGCTTATGGACGTGAAGATGCCGGAACTAGATGGTATCGAGGCGGCGCGGCAAATCCGTCATAAACGATTAGCGCCGGTGGTGCTATTAACAGCGTATAGTCAAGACGATTTAATCCAAAAAGCATCTCAATCTGGGGTATACGGCTATTTGACTAAACCTTTACGTGAACAGGACTTAGGTCCCACTCTGCAGATGGCTATGGGTCGCTTTCAAGAAGAACGAAATTTAGTAGAACAGGTGAAAGGATTGGAAAGTTCCTTAGAAGAAAGAAAATATGTAACGAAAGCGACGGGCATATTGATGGAGTTGCATGGATTTTCCGAGGAAAAGGCGTATGAAAAAATACGAGTTTTCAGCATGGATAAGCGGATTAGTCTGGTGGAAACATGTAAAAAAATTATCGCAGCCCATGAAGCGAAATCATAAAAGTAAAAAGTATTTAGTCAAAAAGTCAAAAAGGACTTGCAAAAATTTAAAAATGATTTATAATAATATTTGTAATTAGCACTCACCATTATTGAGTGCTAACATCAATATTATAGTGTATATGAGAAGAGGTATAACAATGAAACCATTAGGCGATCGTGTCATTATTCGTGTATTAGAAGTAGAAACAAAAACGGAAAGTGGTATCTTTTTAGCATCTTCCACAAAGGAACGTCCATCTGAAGGTACAGTTATTGCTGTAGGTCCTGGTAAATTATGTGACAATGGTGAGCGTGTAAAACCAGAAGTAGAAGTGGGCAATACAGTTATGTTCTCCAAATATGCTGGTACTGAGTTCAAAATTGATGGTGTTGACCATTTAATTATCAGTGAAAAAGATATTTTAGCAGTATTATAATCTGACCAAAGAAGGGGACGACCCCATAGAGGAGGCTATACAATGGCAAAAGAAATTTTATTTAATGAAGAAGCACGCCGTGCATTAGGTCGTGGCGTTGATCAATTAGCAAATGCTGTAAAAGTAACATTAGGACCTAAAGGTCGCAATGTAGTGTTAGAGAAAAAATTTGGTGCTCCAACAATCACTAACGATGGCGTGACTATCGCTCGTGATATTGAACTTCCAGATCCATTTGAAAATATGGGTGCTCAATTAGTGAAAGAAGTAGCTACAAAAACTAACGATGTAGCTGGTGACGGAACTACAACTGCTACAGTATTAGCGCAAGCTATGATTCAAGAAGGTATGCGCAATGTAGCAGCTGGTGCGAACCCAATGATCCTTAAAAAAGGTATCGAATTAGCCGTTAAAAAATTAGTGGCTGAAATTCAATCCAAAGCGATCGACGTAAACGGTAAACAAGACATCGCTCAAGTAGCATCCGTATCTGCAGCTGACGAAGAAATCGGTGCATTGATTGCGGAAGCAATGGACCGTGTAGGCAATGATGGTGTTATCACTGTAGAAGAATCTAAAACATTACAAACTGAATTGAACGTAGTAGAAGGTATGCAATTCGATCGCGGTTACTTATCTCCTTACATGGTAACTGACCCAGATAAAATGGAAGCAGTTGTAAATGAACCATTAATCTTGATCACTGACCGCAAAATCTCTGTTATCGCTGATTTATTACCAGCTCTTGAAAAAGTAGTAAAACTTGGTAAAGAACTTGTAATCATCGCTGAAGACGTAGACGGAGAAGCATTGGCTACATTGGTAGTGAACCGCCTTCGTGGTACATTAAAAGCAGTGGCTGTAAAAGCTCCTGGATTCGGCGACCGTCGTAAAGCTATGCTAGAAGATATCGCTATCTTAACTGGTGGTGTTGTCATCAGTGAAGAAGTAGGCTTGAAACTAGAAAACGTAGACTTGGAGCACTTGGGTACAGCTCGTCAAGTTCGCATCACTAAAGATGAAACTATCATCGTTGATGGAAATGGCGACAAAGACGTAATCGCTCGTCGTGTAGCACAAGTTCGTGCACAAGCAGAAGAAGCGACTTCCGAATTTGACAAAGAAAAATTACAAGAACGTTTGGCTAAATTGTCCGGCGGTGTAGCTGTCATCGAGGTAGGTGCTGCAACAGAAGTAGAATTGAAAGATAAAAAACTTCGCATCGAAGACGCATTGAATGCGACTCGTGCAGCTGTGGAAGAAGGTATCGTTGCAGGTGGTGGTACTACATTGATCGACATCATCCCAGCATTAGACGGTATCGAAGCTACTGGCGACGTATTAACAGGTGTAAATCTTGTGCGCCGTGCTGTAGAAGAACCACTTCGCCAAATCGCTTACAATGCAGGTTTGGAAGGTTCCGTGGTAGTAGAACGTGTAAAATCCACTGAAAGCGGTATCGGATTCAACGCATTAACAGAAGAATATGTAGATATGGTAAAAGCTGGTATCGTGGATCCTGCTAAAGTAACACGTTCTGCCTTGCAAAATGCAGCATCCATCGCAGCATTAGTATTAACTACTGAATCCATCGTTGCTGATAAAGTAGAAGAAAATGCACCAATGATGCCTCCAATGCCTCCAATGGGCGGTATGGGCGGTATGGGCGGTATGATGTAATCTCAGATTGCATGTATTGGTCATAAGCACTACATAATTGAACAGTATGGGGACTATGAAAGAATAGGTAACTATTCTTTCGTAGTCTCTTTTTATTATTCAACAGATTGATAATGTTATAGTTTATAACATCAAAAATAAAAATAATTAATGGAAAATCATTATTGACAATACAAGGAAATGGATTTATAATAGGTTCATAAATTAACGGATAATAATTATCCGTTGTAAAAGATGGATGTAATTTTTTTATGTATAAGTTTACAAAGGAGAAAGTTATGAAAGAAGAAAAATTGACAACAGCCTTTGGCGCTCCTGTCCCTGACAATAACAACAGTGCGACAGCTGGAAAACGTGGTCCTGTATTGATGCAAGATGTGTGGTTGATGGAAAAATTAGGCCACTTTGCTCGTGAAGTGATTCCTGAACGTCGTATGCATGCAAAAGGATCTGGTGCATTTGGTACTTTTACAGTAACAAATGATATTACTAAATACACAAAAGCAAAAGTATTCTCTGAAGTAGGTAAAAAAACTGATTTATTTGTACGTTTTTCTACAGTAGCTGGTGAACGTGGTGCGGCTGATGCAGAACGTGATATTCGTGGCTTTGCTGTAAAAATGTATACTGAAGAAGGTAACTGGGATTTAGTTGGTAACAATACACCAGTATTCTTCATCCGCGATCCATTGCAATTCCCAGATTTGAATCGTGCAGTAAAACGTAATCCTGAAACTAACTTACGTGATGCTACTGCAAACTGGGATTTCTGGACTAGCTTGCCAGAAGCAATGCACCAAGTCACAATCGTTATGAGTGACCGTGGTATTCCAGATGGCTATCGCCATATGCACGGTTTCGGTTCCCATACATACAGCTTAATCAATGCAAATGACGAACGCGTATGGGTTAAGTTCCACTGGGTATGCCAACAACCAATTAAAAATTTAACTGAAGATGAAGCAGCCGCTCTTATTGCGAATGACCGTGAAAGTGCACAACGTGACTTATTCGATGCTATCGCTAAAGGTGATTTCCCACGTTGGAAATTATACATCCAAGTGATGACAGAAGAACAAGCCAATGCTCTTCCATACAACCCATTTGACCTTACAAAAGTATGGTACAAAAAAGACTTCCCATTGATCGAAGTAGGGGTAATGGAATTGAACCGTAACCCAGAAAACTACTTCCAAGATGTAGAACAAGCTGCCTTTGCTCCATCTACAATCATTCCTGGTATTGGATTCAGCCCTGACCGCATGTTACAAGGTCGTTTGTTCTCCTATGCTGATGCGCAACGCTATCGTTTAGGTACAAACTACCATCAAATCCCTGTCAATGCACCTAAATGTCCATTCAACTCTTATCATCGTGATGGACAAGGTCGTGTAGATGGCAACCATGGCTCTACTATTGGATATGCTCCAAATAGCTTTGGACAATGGGCTAACCAACCTCAATACAAAGATCCAGGATATGACGTATCTGGTAAAGCATACCAATACGACTTCCGTGAAGATGACTCCGATTACTACACACAACCTGGTAAATTGTTCCGTCTTATGACTCCAGAACAACAACAAGTATTATTCAACAATACAGCTCGTAATATGGCAGGAGTACCATTGTTCATCCAAGAACGTCATGCTAAACATTGCTATGCATGTGACCCTGCATATGGTGAAGGCGTAGCGAAAGCATTGGGCATTACAGTGGATTTCTCTACACCAGCTGACATCGGGTAACACTTGAAGCGCTATTTGTCTATGGCGTTCCTTTTGAGAATAGTATAATTGTAGGAGTGCGACACATTCCCTCACAAACGGTATTTCATAATGTTTGTTCGGGAACATGTCGCACTCCTTTTACATTGTCATGATTAGAACAAAGGGTACACCATAGACTTCTACGCGCAACTGCGTTCAGAGAGAATAAATAGTGTGTAGGAGTGCGACACATTCCCTCACAAACGGTATTTCATAATGTTTGTTCGGGAACATGTCGCACTCCTTTTACATTGTCATGATTAGAACAAAGGGTACACCATAGACTTCTACGCGCAACTGCGTTCAGAGAGAATAAATAGTGTGTAGGAGTGCGACACATTCCCTCACAAACGGTATTTCATAATGTTTGTTCGGGAACATGTCGCACTCCTTTTACATTGTCATGATTTGAGCAAAGGGTACACCATAGACTGCTACGCACAACTGCGTTGATGGGTAGATTTTTCGCGATAATGAAAGTATAATGAATGATATTAGATTTAAGTGTATGACAGTATTGGAATGAAAGGATAGTATTATGGTTCATTTTTTGTTGCGTGGTAAACCGACTTATATCAATTTTGGTATATTAGTACTTCGATTAGGGGTAGGTATTTCTATGATCTATCATGGATATTTGAAGTTTTTAAGTGGTGCAGCAGGTTTGTATAAAGTAGGAGCTATGTTAGCTCCCTTAGGAGTACCTGGATATTATGAATTTTTTGGAGCTCTAGCAGCAATTTGTGAGTTTATTGGCGGTATTTTGGTTGTATTTGGACTATTTACTCGTTTTGGAGCATTGTTATTGGCTGGAGTTTTATGTACGGCTACGATTCTTCATTTGGAGGCAGGGTTCTTTTCGTGGGATTATCCATCGCAAATGGCATTTGCAGCATTGGCTATATTTTTCATGGGTGGTGGACGATATAGTGTAGATCACTCCCTATTTAGAAAGTAACTTGTTGTGCTATGTAGCCTGTGGGTCGTCACTTGTTCTGCTATTTAGTCTATGGCGGTCATATTTAATCGGGCAAAGGGGAACGAGCAACATATTCCTTCACAAACGGTATTTCTTAATGTTTGTTCAGGAACATGTTGCTCGTTTCTGTATTGAGTGTATTTAGTTAGTAAAGAACTGCCACAAGGCTACTACGCATAATTGCGCTCCTCAGGTCGAGCTCGCTATAGGCTTCTCACGTTTGGGTGATTTAGTCAGTAAGGGACGCCACAAGGCTATTACGTTTAACAGTTTTTTAATTCTATAGAATCTTTACAGCTCTATAGAATTTGTGTTACAATACGTTACGGTATTCATATACTATCAGTATTTGATGGCGTACGATTATTCCTGTTTTTCATAGTGGGGGAAATCGTGCTGGGGATTTAGTCTAATATATGTGAGACTTGCCTGAGATACTAAATATAGAATGCCTATTGTTTTACAGATTGCTAGGTTGCAGAAAGAGGCTGCATCGTAGTACATAACAGATAGATAGAGGAGTTATCATGAACGTAAAAACAACACCATTTACTAAGGAACAATTAGAAGCGATCATTGCTAAATATCCAACGCCATTCCATATTTATGATGCGAAGGGTATTATGGATAACATGCGCGCATTTTTAGATGCTTTTAGTTGGGCACCAGGATTCAAACAATATTTTGCTGTAAAAGCAACGCCGAACCCATACATTATGAAAATGATGAAAGAAATTGGTATTGGGGCAGACTGCTCTTCCATGGCGGAGCTGATTTTGAGCGAAAAGGTAGGTATAACAGGGGATAACATCATGTTCTCTTCCAATGATACGCCGTATGAAGAATACAAAAAAGCCATGGAATTAGGAGCCATCATCAATTTGGATGATATTACGCATATTGCTTACTTAGAACAACATGGTACGCTGCCAAATCGTTTTTGTTTTCGTTACAACCCAGGCTCTTTAAAAGAGGGCGGTAATACAATTATCGGTTTACCAGAAGAAGCAAAATATGGTATGACAGAAGAACAAATTGTGGAAGCTATTACCTATTTAAAAGGAAAAGGCATTACTAACTTCGGTTTACATACGATGGTAGTATCTAATGAATTAGATATCGATGGTTTAGTAGGCACAGCAGAGTTAATGTTTAATTTAGCATTACGTGTGAAAGAACAAACTGGTGTCGAGGTATCTTTCATTGACCTTGGTGGTGGCATCGGTGTAGCGTATAAGCCAGAACAAACTCCTGTGGATTACAAAGTGTTGAGTGCTGGAGTAAAAGAAGCGTATGACCGTTTAATTCTTGGAACTGGTCATAGTCCAATTCACTTGGCCTATGAATGTGGTCGTATGGTAACTGGACCTTATGGATATTTGGTGGCTACAGCGATTCACAAAAAAGATATTTACAAACATTACATTGGTTTAGATGCGTGTATGGCTAATTTAATGCGTCCAGCTTTGTATGGTTCTTATCATCATATTACAGTGATGGGTAAAGAAAACGAGCCGGCTACTATGACCTATGATGTGACTGGGTCTTTATGTGAAAATAATGATAAATTTGCTATCGATCGTCAATTACCAAAAATTGATATGGGCGACCGCATTGTGATTCATGATGCCGGTGCACATGGACATGCTATGGGCTTTAACTACAATGGTAAATTACGTTCTGCTGAATTGTTATTGAATGAAGATGGTAGCGTCACACAAATTCGCCGAGCAGAAACATTGGATGATTATTTTGCCACATTGGATTTCTCTAATTTGTAATTTGAGCATATTGTAAAATTAGTAATATAAAAAATAGACATATATTTTGTTCATGTGTACAAAGTATATGTCTATTTCTATATGTATCTATGTCTTATAAACTACATACCTGAGTAGTCTACCGTCTATAGTACAAGAAAAAGGGAGTACTCATTAATATTGTAAAAATATGAAGAAAAATATAAAAAAATATACTGTTTTATATATCCCTAAAAAAATATAGGAATAGCATTTACAATATTGATAAAATTCAGTATAATAGACATTGTTGAATCTCTTGGTAGAGAATATAAATTTCAATATGCTATAAATGAATAGGTGATATATAAATATATCATCAAAATCATAGTGAAATAGTAGAAATTAGCTTGCGGTCTGCGTCTATACACGGTATAATATATCTGGTATATTTACTATTTTAGATGTAAGCCAAAGTGGCGTTCTCATGCTATGAATATGACAGCGGATTACACTTTGGTGGAATCCGTTTTTTTACGGTATTCGACGCATTCTAAGACCTAACTAGTCTTCTTTTGTATATAGTAGCTTATTTGATAAGGAGTGACATACGTGGCAGAATTACTTCGCGTGGACAATGTGCGTGCCTCTATTGAAGAAAAAGAAATCTTAAAGGGCATCAATTTAACAATTAATAAAGGTGAAATCCATGTAGTAATGGGCACAAATGGTGCTGGTAAATCTACATTGGCAAATGTAATCATGGGCAACCCTGCTTATGAAGTAACAGAAGGTTCCATCGTGTTCGACGGTGAGAATATTACAGAAGAAGCTGTAAATGATCGTGCTAAAAAAGGCATTTTCATGTCTTTCCAAACACCTATATCTGTACCTGGTATTACAGTAGAAAACTTTATTCGTACGGCTAAAAATACTATTACTGGTGAAAATGTACGTGCCTTGGCTTTCAAGAAAGAATTGAAATCTAAAATGGAAGAGTTATCCTTTGATACATCTTATGCTAATCGTTATGTGAATGAAGGTTTCTCTGGCGGTGAAAGAAAGAAAAATGAGATCCTTCAAATGTCTATCTTGAACCCTAAATTGGCCATCCTTGATGAAACTGACTCCGGTCTTGACGTAGATGCGGTGCGTATTGTATCTGAAGGTGTGAACCGTTTCCATAATGAGGAAAATGCGGTGTTAATCATCACTCACCATAATCAAATTCTACAAAAATTAAAACCAAATTTTGTACACATCTTAATCGATGGTCGTATTGTAAAAACTGGTGGTCCTGAACTCGTTCGTGAAATCGAAGAAAAAGGCTACGACGCATACAAAAATTTAGCATAGGAGGATCTCATGGAAGCGAGAAAGAAAACTCAAATTGAGGAGATGGATCGCGGCGTCTATGACATTCGTAATGAATTTGAATTCTCCTATAAATCAGAAGCTGGTTTAACAGAAGACATCATTCGTGAAATGTGGGCTAACAAAAATGAACCACAATGGATGCTAGATTTCCGTTTAAAATCCCTTGAAATTTACAATCAATTAGACATTCCTAATTGGGTACCTGATATTAGCGCTTTAAATATGGCGGATATTGTTACCTATGTAAAACCTAAAATTGATATGAAAGAAGACTGGAACGAAGTTCCAGATGATATTAAAGATACATTTGACCGCCTTGGTATCCAAGAAGCTGAAAAAACTTCTTTGGCTGGTGTAGGCGCTCAATATGACTCTGAAGTTGTATATCATAGTATTCAAGAAGACTTGATTCGTCAAGGCGTTGTGTACACAGATATGCAAACAGCATTACATGAGCATGAAGATATTGTAAAACAATACTTTATGACATTGGTGCCACCTACGGATCATAAATTTGCAGCCTTACATGGTGCCGTATGGTCTGGTGGTTCCTTCGTATATGTGCCAAAAGGGGTAACTGTAGATATTCCATTGCAGTCTTACTTCCGTTTGAATGCACCAGGAGCTGGTCAGTTTGAACATACATTGATTATCGTAGAAGAAGGGGCAAAAGCTCACTTTATCGAAGGCTGTTCTGCTCCAAAATACAATGTAGCTAACTTACATGCTGGTTGCGTTGAATTATTTGTAAAAGATAATGCTACTTTGCGTTATTCCACTATCGAAAACTGGTCTAAAAATATGTACAACTTGAATACGAAACGTAGTCGAGTTGGTAAAAATGGTACTATCGAGTGGGTATCTGGATCCTTTGGTTCCGCTGTATCTTGCTTGTATCCAATGAGTATTTTGGCTGGTGAAGGGGCACACTGTGAATTTACAGGTGTCACATTTGCTGGTGAAGGTCAATACTTAGACACAGGAGCAAAAGTTATCCATGCGGCTCCACATACAACAAGTAATGTGAACTCTAAGTCCATTTCTAAGAGTGGTGGTACAGCCATTTATCGTGGCGTCTTAAACATCGGTAAAAATGCAGACTATTCCAAAGCAACTGTGTCCTGCGAATCTTTGATGTTGGATCAAGAATCTCAATCCGATACAATTCCATCGATTACTATTGAAAATGACAATGTCGATTTAGGACATGAAGCAAAAATCGGCCGTATTTCCGATGAAGCTATTTTCTACTTAATGACTCGTGGTATTAGTGAAGAAGAAGCGAGAGCTATGCTTGTTCGTGGTTTCGTAGAACCAATTTCTAAAGAATTACCATTAGAATATGCAGTAGAAATGAATAATTTAATTACCTTAGAACTTGAAGGTTCTATCGGTTAGGAGGTTAGGATGAGCAACACATTACATTTTAATGAATTGCCTAGACCGACTTTCCGTTGGTTAAAGGTAAATCACACAGAAGGTAACGTATGGGCTGGTACAGAACGTGCAACGGTGACTGTGGAGGGATCCAAGCATATTGTAGCAGACATTACAAATAAAGAATTATTAGAGTCTTCGTACAAAGGTGTTCACGCTGGTGCATTGCGTGATGCATCACATCATTTTACACATGGTTATCACATTCAAGTACCAGCGGGTGCTAAGGAAGCATTGACCATTGTGTTAGATGTGCAAGGCGCTGTGAGTGAAAGAACGCGCTTACAAATTGAAGCTGAAAAAGACTCTACATTAGAGTTAACACTATGCTTGAAAGGTGAGGCAACTGATGGTCATGTAGGAGTACTTTCAGAAATCGTATCCCATACAGGTGCTTCTGTAGTGTTTAAGAAAGTACAATTGTTAACTGGTAAGGTACAACAATTTGAACATCGTTATACACGAGTAGAAGAGTCTGGTCATGTAGAGTTTATCAATGTTGAATTGGGTGGTTCTGAAAACTTCTTAAATTATCAAGAAGATTTAGTAGGTGACTACGCAGAAGTTGAACATGATTTAGGCTACTGTGGTCATGATACACAAGTATTTGATGTCGCTATGTTGATGAAACATATCGGTAGAAAAACAATCAGTAATATTAATAACTTAGGTGCATTGAATGGTTCTTCTAAAAAATCATTCCGTGGTACCTTAGATTTCTTGCGTGGTAGTATTGCATCAGAAGGTGCAGAAGAAGATACATGCTTATTATTAACTCCACAAGTTAAATCTATCTCTTTACCATTGTTATTATGTAAAGAAGATAATGTATCTGGTAATCACGCATCTAGTGCTGGTCAATTAGATCAAGCTAAATTATTCTATTTAATGAGTCGTGGTTTCAACGAAGACGAAGCAAAACACATCATTGTAGAATCTATGTTACGACCATTGATTGATCGTATTGGCAATGAAGAACTGGAAGAAGCTGCCTTAGCAGTACTACGACAAAAAATATAATTGAGAGGGATAGTATGAAACCAATAGCAGAGGCATATAAAGATTTTCCAATTTTAACAAGAACGCATCGGGGCAAACGCATCGCTTACTTAGATAGTGGTGCAACTACACAAATTCCAGTTCCTGTAATGAAAGCTTTAGAAACACATATGGCAAATCACAATGGAAATCCCCATCGTGGGGCCCATGTGCTTGCTATGGAAGCGTCCGAAGCATACGAAGGTACTCGTGACGTGGTGCAACGATTTATCAATGCTCGAAAACGAGAAGAAATTATTTTTACTCGAAATACGACAGAAAGCTTGAACTTAATTGCTCACTCCTATGGATTAAAGCATGTGAAAGCAGGAGATAAAATCGTCATCACTGTAGCGGAGCATCATGCGAATCTTGTGACTTGGCAATATGTATGCCGGGTGACAGGGGCTACTTTGGAATATTTGTACCTAGATGAGACGGGTCACATCAAAGACGGCGAAATGGATAAAATTGACGAGTCTACGAAGATTGTATCCTTTGCCCACGTGAGCAATGTACTAGGTATGGAATTTCCTGTGAAAGAATTGGTAGAACGTGCTCATGCTGTTGGTGCTATCGCTATCCTAGACGGAGCGCAATCGGCTCCTCATCAAGCTATTGATGTGCAAGCCTTAGATTGTGATTTCTTCGTTTTCTCAGGACATAAAATGTGTGCCTCTCAAGGTATTGGTGTTGTGTATGGCAAATATCATTTATTAGAAGACATGGATCCATTCTTATTTGGCGGTGACATGATTGAATATGTGAAAGAACAAACTACCACATTCAACGAAGTACCTTATAAATTTGAGGCAGGTACACCAAATGCACACGGGGCGATCACATTGAAAGCTGCCATTGAGTATTTGGAACAGTTTGGTATGGATGCCATCCATGAATATGAACAAGAATTAGTTCGCTATGTATTACCGAAGCTAGTAGCTATACCACATATTCATGTATTAGGTAGCCCTAATCCAGAAGAAAAGCATGGAGTGATTGCATTTACAGTGGATGATGTACATCCTCATGATGTAGCAACCATTATGGATAGTCACGGAGTATGCTTGCGATCTGGTCATCATTGTGCGCAACCACTAGGAGCTTACTATGGAGTACCAGCATCCAACCGTATCAGTATGTACATCTATACTAGAAAAGAAGATTTAGATCAATTTTTAGAAGCCCTGAAAACAGTTCGACCAACCATGGGCTTATCAGAGTAAGGAGAATACCATGGAAATGGATCAAGTGTATACGGAACTGATTTTGGAGCATAACCAAGACAAGCGTAATAAACGTTTATTAGATGTGTTTACCGCTAGTGAGCATGGTCATAACCCAAGTTGTGGGGATGATTTGACATTACAAGTGAATGTGGTAGATGGCATTGTAAAAGATGCTGCTTATACGGGTTCCGGCTGTGCTATCAGCCAAGCATCGGCATCTATGATGATTGATGTCATTACTGGGAAATCCTTAGAAGAAGCGTTTCAATTAGTAGACCTTTTCTTAGGAATGATTAAAAAAGAAGTGACAGATGAAGAGGAATTAGAAGCCTTAGAAGATGCGATTGCTTTACAAAATATTTCCAACATGCCTGCCCGTGTGAAATGTGCAGTGCTTGCTTGGCATACATTACGTGAAGCATTGAAGAAATAAATAGAAGGCTG
Source organism: Veillonella sp. VA142 (assembly GCF_003992135.1). Lineage (GTDB taxonomy): Bacteria > Bacillota > Negativicutes > Veillonellales > Veillonellaceae > F0422. The sequence continues at coordinate 99,830 of NZ_RQVN01000001.1, forward strand.
CTACAGAATGGTGTACATTCTTGAGCAGCCTTTTTTGTGTATATAAAAAAGATAGGCGATTATATCACCTATCTTATGGTTCTTACGTTGGTAGATTACCATTGCCCTTCTTGGTGTTCTTTTAATAGTTTTACCACTCTTGGGCCACAGCCTTTGCCACCGCATGCACCGGTACCAGCACTAGTGCGCTCTCTAACTTTAGGAAATGTATCACAACCATCTAAGATGGCTTCCTTAATTGCTTTTCTTGTAATACTACGGCAAGTACAAACTTTTGTTAATTTATCTAAAATGGCCGTAGGAATTTGATTATCTTCCATACTGTTCTCCTATATATAGAAACTTTTCTATATATAGTATACTCTGCAATTCTTGTATTGTAAAGGATGTTCATAAAGCTTTTATAGTATATAAGGTGGATGATTCTGTGTTTTGTGGTTTGCATAGAATATTTTTGGGAGATGGATTAGAATTGGAAAGAGCATATACGAGTTTAGATACTATCATAAGTAATGATATAGTTGAGTTGATGGTAAACTAGGTAATAGTGTGTATATGCACATACAAAATGATATGTTAGATACTATATAGGAGTTAATATGATTTGTGTTATTTTTGATTTAGATGGAACATTAACAGATTCCCATGAAGGAATTTTAAAATCCATACGTCATGCCTTAACGAGTATGAACCATCCCATACCAGATGAGGATACCTTACAACTGTTTATTGGACCACCGTTGGCAGATTCTTTCAAAGAACATTGCCATATGACGGATGAAGAGGTGGAGCAGGCGTATAACTTTTTCAAAGAACGCTATGATTCCGTAGGGAAATATGAAAATGCAGTGTATCCTCAAATTGAAGAAATATTGAAAGCACTACGTAAGACAGGAGCTTATGTGGGGATTGCGACGGCAAAGCCAGAAGAACAAGCAAAGGATATCATTAAGCATTTTAAACTAGACCCTTATTTTGAGGTGATTCGTGGGGCCAATCGAGAAATTGGATTAGTACATAAAAAAGATATCTTGCAAGAAGCCTTACAAGATATGAATAAGGTGACGGAACTAAAATATAAAATCTCTCGCTGGTATATGGTGGGAGATCGTAAATACGATATGGAAGCTGCGAAAGAATTGAATTGTGTGGCTATGGGGGTATCCTATGGCTATGGTTCAGTAGAAGAGCTAGAAACTGCTGGTGCTGATTACATCTGTGAAAGCCCATCAGATATAATAGTGAATATTGCTGTGGATACATTGTTATAAGCTCTACACATTAATTTACTATGAGATAATCATAAAGACGTTAGTTGATACTAGATACGTACATATGAAACTTAGGCAAACAAAAAGAGGCGCATTGCTGTGATGCAATGTACCTCTTTTTTATATTACTATATGTTAGTCCTTACAGACTCCAATAAGTGGGGAAGTTCTGATGATTGCAAGGGAAACAGTATAGTATTATGTAAATAGAGTTTTCCTATACCTGCAATCTTCCTTCAATCATAATAGGAACTGTTTTCCCATCTTTTGTAGTGCCCATGATGTTCATGTTTTCATGACCAATCATAAAGTCCGTATGAGCTAAGGATGTATTCAGTCCACGAGCATGGAGTTCTTCTTGAGATAATCCATCGCTATTTTCTAAACAAGTTGGATAAGCAGCACCTAAGGCCAAGTGACAAGATGCATTTTCATCGTACAAGGTTTCAAAGAAAATCATATTGGATTGGCTAATAGGAGAGTAATGGTCTACGAGAGCTACCTCTCCTAGGTAGCAAGAATTTTCATCTGTCTCAATGAGGTTTGTTAGATATTCGCGACCTTGTTTCGCATCATAGTCAACGACTTTTCCGTCTTTGAATGTGATGTGGAAGTCTTCGATACGGTTTCCATCATAGATTAATGGTTTTGTAGAGTACACGATACCGTTGGCGCCCGCATAGTGAGGTGCGGAAAATACTTCTTCTGTTGGAATATTGGCATCAAAGATGATGCCTTTCTTAGAGGCTTCTTTGCCACCTAACCATAAGTGACCTTCTGGCATTTGTAAGGTTAAATCTGTACCATTGGGACATGTGTAATGTAGGGACACTAGTTGTAAATCGTTTAGCGTTTTAGTACGTTTCGCTAAGCGATCTAAATGGTTAGCAAAGGATTCTTCTTCTGGTACATGTTTCATACGACATAAGGTGAAGATAGTATTCCATAAACGATTGATTTTTTCTTCTTCTGTGCCTTCATAACCCAGCAAATCAGCCCATGTGAGCGTCGCTACAGATGCCACACACCAAGTAAGGGTGGAGTCCATGATGGCCTCGTGATAAAATTTAGTTAACTTACCCATACTACGAGAAGCGAGAGCAATTTTTTCAGATGGCACACCTTCATAAGCAAATGGATTAGCACTGATTAAGGATAAAATACAGGCATTGGAATCAAGGATGTGATGATACATATCTTGGATCCAAGGAGCAGGGTTAGATAAGACTTCATCTTTTACATTGGATAGACGAGATTTAGCCGTGATAGTGCTACGCCAGTTAATATGTACATCTTTGGCGCCAAGTGCATAGGCTTCGTCCACAACGATATATATAAAATCTTTATTTTCAACATCTCCGTTGATAACCAACAGTTGGTCTTGTTGTAAATTGACACCTTCTTGTAGTAAAAGACGGGCATATTGTTGTAAATCTTTTTTCATAATACCTCCGAATATATACTGGTAGTGAATTTTAAAGGATATGACTCATCTATGACGAACCTTTTGCTTGAAAGGATGTGATAGAATGAAAGTAACAAATCAAAAACGGAATGGCATCATCCTATGCCTATTCCTACTGTGTGTATGTGGATACTATCTTATTATAGCAGATACACCCATGAAAGGCGATGAATTACCATCAGGTACTCCAAAGATTGTGAGACAGTCAGAAAAAGAGGACCGAGGGGGTCCAGTGGAAAAGGAAACAAAAGCGAATACAGTTTTGGTGTATGTTACAGGAGCTGTAGAAGAGCCGGGGTTGTATGAGCTACAAAGTCCTGTGACAGTGAAAGCGGCTATTGAGGCGAGTAAAGGACTATTGCCTTACGCAGATGTCAATCATCTACAGCTACAGGATACCTTAGAAGAAAGTACACATATTCATGTAGACTTTAATTTTCACGGTAGCCCAGAAGAATTATTACGAAAACAAAATATATCCATTAATGATGGTTCGGAAGCAGAGTTACAAAAAGTATCTGGTATAGGGCCTAAGATGGCGAAGAAGATTGTGGACTATCGCCAAGAACATGGTCCTTTTAAAACGTTGGAAGAATTACGACATGTGAAGGGCATAGGCCCGGCATTGTATAAAAAAATTGTGGAGAAAGTACGATTATGAAATGGTTACCAAAGCCAATAGACTTAGGTATTACTAGCATATTGGGAATACTGTTAGGCATTTGTATTGGATTATATCAAAATGAATTACATACCTACCTCATGCATTGGTTAAGTATTATTACTATATTTGGTATCTTTGGGATAGTAGGATTACGTGGGTATGAACAACGAAATAAACCTACCTATACATCGTTACGATATGTAGTAGCCATGGTAGGCGTCATGTGTACGTTTGCAAGCATAGGATATATACATACAGATCGAGTCATTACACACTATTTTGAAGATAGACCTTTCTATTATGGTGCCGATGGTGCTTATTATGTACAGTTCACTAGCAATCCACAGTCTACTGTGACATTAGATGGGGTTATGACCATGGTAGATGCTACTGTGGAAGGAATGGATGTCGATAAAAATGGCACTACAGAGCATGTTCCAGCAAAGGGCAGTATTCGAGTGTATGTACCAGGAGAGCCAACAATTCATATGGGAGACCGCTACATCATTCGTGGTACCGTGAAAGGCTTTACGTATTATGAGCAAAGTGGTGCGTTGTCTATGAAAACGAGACATATCAATGATGGACTACAAGGTAATTTGTACCAAGGAACCATAGAAGGTACCTATACAGTGGAGAAAACCCTAAGTATACAGCTAGTTGATGCTTGGTATACTATCGGTGCTTACCTAGATAAGGTCCACCATTGGGTGGCACAACAATTTGAAGAGAATTTAGATCCATCCATTGCTACCTTGGGTTCCTCCTTGGTACTAGGTGGTCAATACGCGATGTTGCCAGAAACGATGGTAAAGTTATTCAGTGAAACAGGGCTTATCCATATTTTGTCGGTGTCAGGGTCTCATATTGCCTTGTTATTTCTCATTATTTCGACCTTGCTACAACGGTTGCAGTTACGTAAAGGCATAGAATTTTCCATCACCTGCGCTTTGATTTTACTGTACTGTACGATTGTGGGCTGGAGCCCGCCCGTATTACGCTCTGCCATGATGGGATTATTAAGTGGGTATGTGGTTATGCATGGAGGTACCTACCGTGCCTTACATGCGCTCCTATTATCTGCCTTATGTTTACTGGTATGGAAACCATTGTTTGCAGTAGACATCAGTTTTGTCTTGTCCTTTGGATCTACCTTAGGTATCATTGGACTGTATCCCTATGTGTATCGACTCTTTCCGCCGAACCCTATTTCTAAAGGTGTGGCATTATGTATCTCTGCACAAGTTCTCATATTTCCCATAGAATTATATTATTTTCATATCCTTAGCTTTCTTAGTATTTTGTCCAACCTAGTTGTAGGTCCCTTGCTAGATATAGCCATCATTGGAGGACTGTGTTTATCTTTACTCAATGTGGTATTTACTTTTACACTAGGTTGGTCCCTCTTAGGTTTCATTCTGAAAGCCAGCATGTCCCTTTTATTTGCCATTCGTAACCTAGGGTTATTGTGGTCACCTCCTATGCCTTTGTGGCTAGTAGGAGCATGGTATCTGGGAGTGGCGTATGTATATTGGTTATTAGCTCTGAAAGAACCTATTCAGGTAGCATGGAATAGAATCGCTAGCATGGCACTTTTGATAGTAGGGTTGTTGCCTTTAGGACTATCTTATGTAAAACCAATAGTACAAGTAGTTCCTATTGCTGTATCCACAGGTCCCGCCTTTATGGTGTGTAAGACAGGCTTTAACAGAGAGGCGTACTTGTATATAGATGCTAAGAATGGAGATGTTTCGCCAAGGACAGTCAAGCAATGTGTAGATGCCTTACATCATCAAGGGTTTAGCCAGTGGAATGGTGTCTTTGTGGAGGGATATCAGAAAGGGTATACGCATGTAGATACCTTAGAGCATCTTTATAGCAAAGGACAAGCTGGTAAAGAGATAGAGCTAGATTGGCTATCTGTACAACATCACCAGAAAGCAGGTTATGAAATTGTTGTGAAAGGACAGAAGAAGTTTCACTTTCACCCTGGAAAAGAAGAAGAAAAACTTCAAGAAATAGTGTATAATACTAAGAGAGAAACGAATACAATATATGGCCTTACAGCTAGTAATCAATTGTTGTACTATCAAGAGCAGGGAGCGACACAATTTATCGTGTGGAACACCTTGCATAGTCAATTTGATGTGGAGGAAGGCGTGTATATTGTAGGCAGTGATGAAGACAATATAGTAACATTATAAGAGGTGATAGATGGTTACATTACTCTATGGAGATGAACCACAATTATTAGAAGAAAAAAAACGGAATCTCTTACATCAATATACAGATCGGACCTTGCTTACCTTGCGTGAGGAGCAAGGTCCCGGTTCTATTTTAGGACAATTACAAGAAGTATCCCTCTTTGGTGAGCCACGAGTATTTTTGCTTGTCCATTTGCCCATCTTTGATAAACCGAAGAAAAAGATGGATCCAGAATGGCAAGCTTTGCGGGACTATTTACAAAGCTATCGAGGAGAAGACCCGATTATCCTAGTATACCCAGAAACAATCGACGGGCGTTTGCAAGGAAATAAAGCCTTTTTGGGGACCGTAGAATCCATTAAGTTTGAAAAAGTAGAGGGAGAAGCTCTCTTTCAGTGGATACAACAACATTGTAAGGAGCATAAGCAAAAGATAGACCCTGATGGCATGGCTTACTTACGAGACTTGGTCGATTTGTGGAAAGATGTGCCGTTAGCATTTTTGCGCACAGAATTTGATCGATTGTTCCTACTACTACATAAAGGGGAATCGATGACTGCGTCATTTTTAAAAGAACATATGACAGACTTCGGAGAAAAAAATATTTTTCGTTTTAAAGATGCTTTATTAGCGAAAGATGCACGAACATTACTAGATTTATTCCCATCTATGCTTAAGAATAAAAGTATAGATATGGCGATGGCTTACGTGCATAATCAAATGCATTTGCAACTCATGGTCAGTGAATGTGCCTATTATGGAATGACATTACCTGAGATTCAAAGCTTATTTAAGGAAAAAGGGATGAAAGCTAATCCTTATACAATCAAATTAGCCTTTGAAGCGCGTCGAAAAATTCAAATCCCCGCAGTGGCAATGTTGATAAGCCAACTGTATCATTTAATATTGCAAAGCCGTCAGGGGATAGCAGATATGAGTCAATTTCAAGATATATGTTTAGCCTATTGTGCAAACTAGGAGAAGTATGAAAGGAAAGTATATTGCCACTGTGGCAGCCTTCGTAGCTGTCGTGGGAGGAGCTGCAACAGGGCTTGCATGGCCTACAGGAAAGACTATTTATGGATTAACTATAGACGGTCATAGTCTATCCCATCAAAGCATGGATGAAGTAGATAGCTACTTACAAGAGCGGAATACACAATCACAATCGATTCGTATAGTTGATCCCAAGGGAAAAGAAACAACTATTCATCTAGCGGATTTAGGAATTACCATAGATAGAATAGGAACTGTCACTGATGTAATGGATTATGGCTATGAAAGTGATGTCATGACTTATGTCATGCACCGAGTGGATGCGTTGCTCCATGGAAAGGAGATGAACATTCGCTATAAAGTAGATGGACCTATGGCTGAGTCGTATTTTTTGAATTATGCAAAAGCTATGGGACAAGTAGGAACTAATGCAACCATTATTCTTGAGGGTAATAAAGTTGTGCATAAGCCTGCTAAGGTAGGGCGTAAGTTAGATGTGACAGCTACTATGAAACGATTGCAAGAACAACTGGAAGAAGGTAAGGTAGAGACCTTAGAACTTGTTATTAATGAGTCTGCACAGCCTACGATTACAGATAAAGATTTAGTGTCTATCACTTCCATATTAGGATCTTTTACGACGTATTTTAATGGATCTAATACAAGTCGAGCTCATAATATTCATTTAGCATCTCAAAAAATTCATCAAACCTTTATTCCTGCAGGTGGTATTTTCTCCTTCAATCAAGTGGTAGGAGAACGTACTCCTGAAGCGGGCTATGATGATGCGCCTGTATTTATGGGCGGGCGATTAGTGCCAGGTATTGGTGGCGGTATCTGCCAAGTAAGTTCTACCTTGTTCAATACGGCATTATTATCTGGTATGGATATTGTAGAACGTGATACGCATTTTGCACCAGTGTCCTATATTCCAGTTGGGTTAGATGCTACTGTGGCGTGGGGATATATTGACTTTCAGTTTAAAAATCCTTATTCCCATCCTATCTATGTGATTGCCGAAGAAGGTGCTGGTTACGTGACCATTATCATATTAGGAGCTAAAGAGGATGTACCACAGTCTGTAACGATTACGAAGGGGAAAGAGCAGAAAATTCCTAATAAAAAGATAGAAAAGATCGATGGTGCTGTGAAAGAAGAAACTATCGAAGAAACTGGTCATGAGGGAATTTCCGTAGATACGACAAGAACTATTGTGTATGGTGATGGTCGAGCTTCTACGTATACATTTAATTCTTATTATGAGCCAGTGGATCGTGTCGTTGTCACAGGACCTAATGTAGTGAAAAAAGTTAACGCTGAATCGGTGAAGTCAAATCCGTAAGGGAGACGTACTATGAAATGTTATCATATGGTACTAAAGGGAGAGTCTAAAGTAGACTTTCACTTTTACTTAAAAAACGGAAAATTGTATATATTTGGTTCTCAGTCGATAGGAACATTAGATAAGGCAGTACAAGCACGTATTGAAGAAATCTGTCACAATATTGGTTGCACTTATGAGCTTGTAGATACAGAGGATTTTAGAAACCAAATTGTTCTTACTCGTATACCTAATGCAACAGAAGAGACTCCTTTTGTGTCTAATTTAGATAATAAAGGGCTAGAAGATACAGAGTATCTTTTTTTACAACAGGCGAATGAAGTAGCAGATTACGATATCTATTGGGATATGGATGAAGAAAATCGATTTGATGAAATGGAACTCTATGTAAGTCGTGATGGTACGATCAAAACTTCATCGGATTATGATGATTTGTACGATGCACCGGTAGTCATAGATCGACCTAATACGCCAACTCCAACGGCAATGGGGAGTTCCCCTTATCCTATGAGAAGACGGAAGTTAACTACGGAAGATGGTATGCTTTTAGGTCCTGCTTTTGATGAATTAGATACGCATCGGACAGATGATTTCTTTGTGAGGACAGGAGAAAATGTTATTATCTCCGGGTACTTTCACAGTTTAGATATACGAGAAATTCGCCCTAAGGAAGATAGCAAGGCTGTACAAAAAGCTCGTGAAAAAGGTGAGGAGCCCAAAAAACGGTATATTATTACAGGTCATCTAGTGGATGATCATAATAGTTTGGCTATTAAACGATTTACCAGCCCTTCTGAAGATGGCCCCAAGCTATTAAAAATTTTAAAATCTGTTGGGAAGGTGCAGATCAAAGGGGAAGTCATCTATGATGAGCAATTTGTACGTGACTATGTGTTAAATATGGATTCCATCCGTCCTGTGGAAGATACGGATAATGCAAAACGCACGGATACCCATGAGGAAACAAGGGTAGAACTTCATTTGCACACGAAAATGTCCGAGAAAAATGCCTTAGTGGCGGTGAAAGACATTGTAAATCGTGTGAAAGAGTGGGGACATCCAGCGGTAGCGATTACCGACCATGGGGTAGTACAAGCATTTCCAGAAGCTCAGGCCTATTCTTTGGAAAAAGGTGTGAAGATTCTCTATGGCGTAGAGGCTTATTTGATTGAAAAAGAGGACCAAGCCGTACCACATCATATCATTATATTTGCAAAAAATATGGTAGGTTTGCGGAATCTGTATAAGATGATTTCCATAAGTCATTTAAATTATTTTGATGAGTATCCAAGATTGCCAAGAGCTGTCATTGAAGACCATCGTGAAGGGATTCTTATAGGAACATCTTGTAAATCTGGAGAGTTGATTCAAGCGATAGCTCACGGTGCCAGCGATAAAGAATTGCAAGAGATTGTTAAGTTTTATGATTACTTAGAAATTCAACCACATGATAACTACAAATGTTTTATTAAAGAAGGCTTGTTAAAAAACGAGGAAGATTTAAAAGAGATTAATCGCCGTATCGTTGCTTTAGGTGATACTGTACAAATGCCAGTGGTAGCTACAGGAAATGTGCATTATATGGACCCTAAAGACAAAATGTACCGTGAAATTATGCTTACCGCCAGCGGAGTCAAAGATCCAAAAGACAAAGCAAATCAGCATATGCGTACCACTGATGAAATGCTGGAAGAGTTTGCGTACTTAGGAGAAGACGTTGCCTACAAAGTGGTGGTGACCAATACAAGAGCCATAGAGCAAAGTATAGATTACATTATACCTATCCCTAATGGCACCTATTCTCCCAAAATTGAAGGGGCTGATAAAGCCTTGGAAGATATGTGCTATGCAAAGGCGAAGTCTATCTATGGAGATCCATTACCAAAAACAGTACAGGACCGCTTGGATTACGAGCTAAAAAGCATTATCGGTAATGGTTTCGGCGTGTTGTACTATATCGCCCATAAACTAGTAAAAAAATCTTTAGATGATGGATACTTAGTAGGTTCTCGTGGTTCTGTAGGATCCTCCTTTGTAGCCACCATGGCGGATATTACAGAAGTAAATCCTTTGGAACCGCATTATGTGTGTCCACAGTGTAAATGGAATGAGTTCTATTTAAAAGGGGAATATGCAGGGGGCTTTGATTTACCACGTCGTAATTGTCCTGAGTGTGGTGCGCCACTTATCGCGAATGGTCATGATATTCCTTTTGCTATTTTTATGGGATTCCATGGGGATAAGGTGCCAGATATCGACTTGAACTTCTCTGGAGATTACCAAGGCCGTGCCCATAAATATACAGAAGAATTGTTCGGACGAGACAATGTATTTAGAGCGGGAACAATCGGCACCATTGCGGATAAAACAGCTATTGGCTACGCCTACAAATATGCGGATGTCAATGACTTACAAAAACGACGAGGTTTTATAGAAAAGTTATCCACAGGTTTTACGAAAGTAAAGAATACTACTGGTCAGCATCCGGGAGGCATTATGGTTTGCCCTCGAGATATGGATGTGCATCATTTTACGCCAGTCCAATATCCTGCGAATAAAAAAGAAAGTGGTATTATTACTACGCACTTTGACTATCACTCGATTGAAGGTCGTATGACCAAGCTAGATATACTGGGCCATGATGATCCTACCATCATTCGTATGTTGGAAGATATGACAGGTGTTCCGTCTACGAGTATTCCTTTTGATGATCCTGCTACATTAAGCCTATTCTCATCAACGAAAGCATTAGGCCTGACACCAGCTCAATTGCAAGGAGATAAAGTGGCGACCTTGGCAGTACCTGAATCAGGTACTGGGTTCGTACGGGCTATGTTGGAAGATTCAAAACCACAAACCTTTTCGGACTTAGTGCGGATTTCTGGGTTCTCCCATGGTACCAATGTATGGGTAGATAATGCTCAGACCTTGATTAAAACAGGGACATGTAAATTGAATGAAGCTATCTCTACCCGTGACGATATTATGAACTTTTTGCGCAACCATGGGGTGGCAGATAATGTAGCCTTTTCTGTGATGGAAAATGTGCGTAAAGGGAAAGGTATCGAAAAGCGTAATAAAGAGGGGATTGCTCAAACAGATTATGAAGACCAAATGCGAGCAGCCCAAGTACCAGAGTGGTTTATCGCTTCTTGTAAAAAGATTTCTTATTTATTCCCACGGGCCCATGCCGTAGCTTATGTTATGATGGCATTTCGCATTGCTTGGTACAAGATTAATTATCCATTAGCATTCTATGCATCGTATTTTTCTATTCGGGCAAAAGCCTTTGACTTGAAAATTATGATGGGTTCCTTAGAAGAGCAGCAACAAGAATTTAAACGGTTGAAAGCCTTAGCTGCGAAGTATGAAGCATCACCAAAGGAAAAAGATTTAATGTCTGCCTTAGAGGTATCCTTGGAAATGAAACAGCGAGGGTACTCCTTCGGCAATGTAGAATTATATAAATCACAAGCTAGACGGTTTATGATTAAAGATGAAACCTCTTTATTACCGCCATTTGTAGCTGTTACTAGTTTAGGCGAAAAGGTAGCAGATGCCATCGTAGAAGAACGAGAGCAAGCAGAGTTCTTATCGATTAAAGATTTGCGGAGACGTACAAAAATGTCTCAAACCATTGCTAACCGAATGGTTGAGTTAGGTTGTTTAGGCGACTTACCAGAAGATGAGCAAATGAGTTTATTTGGATGATAGGAGGTATATATGTCAGAAGTTAGAGAAGCAGTATGGATAGGCGTTGATGTGGGAACCACAGGCGTACGTGCTATGGCATATACAGCACAAGGTAAATCTGTAGCTGTACGAGATGCTTTTTATCCATTAGAAACACCTCAATATGATCGAGCAGAGCAGAATCCTCAACAAATATATGATGCTGCAGAAGAAGTCATTGCGGGAGTTGTAAAAGATTTACAATATAAACTAGTCACTATATCCGGGATTGCTTTAAGCTCAGTGATGCATAGTTTTATTCCTCAAGATGAACATTTTGATTTATTAGGCAATATGATTACTTGGGCAGATAGCAGAAGTTCCAATATTGTACACCGTATGGAACAAGACGAAGCGTGCAAACAATTCTACTTTAGAACAGGCTGCCCTTTACATGCATCTTATCCATTGGCTAAAATCATATGGGTCAAAGAAAATCAACCTGAAATCTTTGCTCGTATGGCACACATTGGGTCTATTAAAGATTATATGTTCCGGTTGATGACAGGAGAATGGGTAACAGACAAATCTGTGGCCTCTAGTTCTGCTTTATTTAATGCCTTTACAGAAACTTGGGACTCTGAGATTTTAGACTATGTAGGGATTCAAGAAAAACAACTGCCTAAGGTTGTATCTACTACATATAGTGGTAAGTTAGTAGCTAATGTAGCAGAGCGTTTAGGTTTACCTGTGAATACACCGGTTGTCATCGGTGCTACTGATGGAGTACTGGTGAATGTTGGTGTTGGCGCTGTATCTAAAGGGCAGTTAAGTGCTACTATAGGTACATCTGGTGCTATACGCATGCTCACAGAAAAGCCTCAAATGGATCCTAAAGGTCGCACCTGGTGCTATAATTTAACAGATACGATGTGGGTAGCTGGTGGAGCTATCAACAATGGGGGTATGATTTTGCGTTGGATGCGAGATCGTATCCTGCATTATCATGGCTCCCAAATGGAACAATTATCGGTGGATCCTTATGATTTAATGACCATGAAAGCAAGACATGTACCGGCTGGATCTGGTGGCTTGTTATTAATGCCATACTTTACTGGTGAACGAGCTCCCTATTGGAACTCTGATCTGCGTGGAGCTTTCGTAGGTTTATCTTTAAATCATAGTCGCTCTTACATGATTCGCGCCACAATGGAAGGGATTTGTTATAGCTTACGTTTTGTTCTTGATGCATTACGTGAGTTTGAAGATGTGAAGGATATCCGTATCAGTGGTTCTTTCACTAAATCTGAATTGTGGGTACAAATTATGAGTGATATATTCGGTGAACATATTACCTTACCAAATAATAGTGAAGGCGCCTCCTTTGGTGCCGCTGTATTAGGGTTTATTTCTGATGGAACTTTATCAGATATTAAAGATACAGCTGAGTTAGTGCAGCCTGAATGTATCTATCACCCTAAGGAACAGAATCAAGCGGTATATGACGAACTTTTCTCTATTTATGAAAGTTTGTATATTCATATGAAAGACGATTTGGCACGTCTTGTTCAGTTCCAAAAGGAACATCCGTTTAGTCGTTTATAATTAGAAAGGAGACTTACATGCCATTAATTATTCTCGCATTAGGAATTATTTTACTATTTTTCCTAATTGTAAAAGTAAAGATGAATAGCTTTTTATCATTGCTATTAGTCTGTGTATTATTAGCTTTTGGAGAGGGATTACCTATCGATAAGATTTTCCCAACTATTCAAAAAGGTTTAGGAGCTACCTTAGGGGGCTTAACCATCGTAGTAGGTTTTGGCGCTATTTTAGGTAAATTGATGGCTGATAGCGGTGGAGCGCAACGTATTGCGACTACATTGATTAATATGTTTGGCCGTAACAATGTAAGATGGGCTGTATGTTTAACTGGATTCATTGTAGGGATTGCTTTATTCTATGAAATCGGCTTCGTCTTATTGATTCCTTTAATCTTTACCATTGCTAAATCCGCGGATATTCCATTGTTAGAGGTTGGTATGCCAATGGTTGCAGCTTTATCTGTAACGCATGGTTTCTTGCCACCACATCCAGGTCCTACAGCGATTTCTGTATTATTCAATGCAGACATTGGATTAACTTTGGTATATGGTATCTTAATCGGTATTCCAACAGTTATTTTGGCAGGTCCATTATTGTACAATACGGTGAAAGATATTAAAACAGATATCCCAGAAGGTCTTCACAATGATAAAGACTTTACAGAAGAGGAAATGCCATCCTTTGGAGTATCTATTTTTACTGCCTTAGTACCAGTTATCTTAATGGCAGCTACAGCTATCGGTAAAATGATGAATTTGCCAAAAGCGTCTCCAGTAATGGTGATTCTTAACTTCATTGGTGATCCATCTGTGGCATTAACAATTTCCCTAATCATTGCCTTCTATACATTTGGCTTCGCTCGTGGCAAATCTATGAAAGAGATTATGGCTACTTCTGAAAAAGCAATTTTAACTGTGGCCATGATTTTATTCGTTGTAGGTGCTGGTGGAGCTTTGAAACAAGTATTAATCGATAGTGGTGTAGGTACCTACATAGGTGAACTTGTGATGCAAGTGAATGTATCTCCATTAGTACTAGCTTGGTTAATTGCTGTGGTGATTCGTATTGCTGTAGGTTCTGCGACAGTGGCAGCTATGACAGCTGGTGGTATCGTAGCCCCATTGATTCCATTAACAGGTGTAAGCCCTGAATTGATGGTAATCGCTGTAGGTGCGGGTTCTGTATTCTTCAGCCCACCAAATGACCCAGGATTCTGGTTATTCAAAGAGTTCTTCGGATTGTCTGTAAAACAAACATTACGCTCTTGGTGTATGGTGGAAACAGTGATTGCCGTATGTGGATTAATTGGTGTAGAAATCATTAATTTATTCTTATAATAAAACATCCCCAGTCCAGTATATGGATTGGGGATTTTGTTATATGCGTTTACCAATAGAACTGCATGATCCAATGCAAGATAGGAATACCGAACACATTGATTAATACGGTAGCAGTAATTGGGACTACAAGGAACGCTTTCACAGATTTTCTGTATCGACCACCAAGGGTAGCAATGGTGGCTACTGTGTTTGGTGTGATGCCTAAGCCGTGACCAAGCAATGCAGCACCAATGACAACGCCGTCGTAATCTTTACAAAGTACAGGGAATACGATGAACCGTGTAAACAGAATAATCGCAATCACTTGTACAATTAAAATCACAAGCATTGGTCCTGTCAGAGATCGTAATGCGATTACAGGTATGCTCATGAATACAGTGGTTAAAAAGATAGTAATGCTAATTTGGCTGAATAAGGCAATAGCTTTGGAATTGATGAAAGTTTGCCTCATTGCATCGCCACCGTTACGGATAGCAATGGCCAATAACATGGATACAATAAAGGTTGGGATATGTAATCCGAGTGTATCTAATAAGTAGTGGGAACCGCCGATGCCGACGCTCACACAGATAAGGACCAATAATAAGTTGACGATAATCCCAATCGGTGTGGGTGCTGGTGAATCTGGTGGTGGAGGGGCAGTTTCATAGCGATTAAACTTTTCGATTAAATATTGTCCCATAGGACCGCCGATGAAAACACCTACGATAGTGGTGAATGCAATAATCCCATGTGCTACGGTTTCACCATCTAAGGCATTGCCTAAATCATGACCTAAGGCAGAGACAAAGTTGTAACTGCTTTCAAGAGAAAGGGAGCCTAATAAAATGGCATAGTGTTTATCTAATCCGAATAAATTCGCTAGTCCTAAGCCAATGCTAATTTGCATAATCACAAGTAGAGTACTCATACCCCAGTAGCGAGGGATGGCTTTCAGAGAAGATGTACAAATTTGTACCGGTGCTACTAGACCCATGGTAGCGAAGAATGCCACCATAGCGGGAACAAGAACAGCCTTGTCCAACGTGATGAGAATAAGACCAGAAATTTGTAATAGAAATACAATCAGAGCTACGGTTAAACCGCCAATAGCTGGAACTGGGATAGCCCAACGATGCAAGATGTTGATATGCTTGTGCATGAAGGTACCCAGTAAAAAGGAAAATAGTGAGAGTATGACCGTTTCTACGGCGCCAAGGTGTAATTGTAGCATGTACGACGATGCCATGAAATGCCTCCTAACTTTAGATACAATAAACTATGACGGTGCAATGGTACACATAGGATTCACTTGAACCATAAATCATAGTGTTACAGTCTGAAATAATACCTTCCCATTATACAACGATTCATGTAATATGTAAAAGTTATCCATAAGAAATAAATATTAATATATGAACAAGAAAAAGCGCACCGTCCACGAGGGATAGTGCGCTTTTAGGAAAGATCAGGAAAGTATTGTTATGAGTTTAACTTTCAGGTGTTTTAAGAGGACACCATAAACCTCGGCGGTAGTCGCGTATTCCAGAAAGGACAACGCGGAGTGCACGCTGTGCGTCAGCTTTTGAGAGGGGCGGGATTCCATCTAATCGATAGGAAATGCCAAGACTTTCATATTTATTAACCCCCATGACGTGGTAAGGTAAGCAATCTACGGCTTTCAAATGTTTGAATGCACCTAGAAAGAAACCAAGCCGATACCAGCGATCGCGATTATCTGTGATGGTTGGGACTACCACGTGGCGTACCCAAAAGTCGGTGCCATGCTCATCTACAAATTTAGCGAATGCAAGGACCGCATCATTAGGCTTGCCGGTTAGTGTTTCGTGTATAGAGGAATCGATCTCTTTCACATCAAGAATGACTAAATCCGTTACATCAAGAAGCAGTTTGTACTCTCTAGCCTGTTCTTGTGTGTAGCAAATCCCGCTTGTATCTAAACAAGTATGAATTCCCTTTCCATGAAAGAAAGTAAAGAGTTCGATAATAAAAGGGAGTTGCAACAATGCTTCGCCACCAGTGACAGTAATGCCTCCAGTGATATAAAAGTCACGATTCCTTTCAAATTGTGTCCACACATCTGCCACAGTCATCTCTTGGGCATACGTAGAGGGATCCCAAGTGTCTGGATTATGGCAATAGGCACATCGCAATGGGCAACCTTGGAGGAACAAGACAAATCGCATGCCTGGGCCATCGACAGTACCCATGGTCTCAATGGAATGAATGCGACCTACCATAGTGCATTACATGGATTGATGGAATGTACGGGAGATCACTTCGTCTTGTTGAGCTTTTGTCAACTTGTTGAAATGAACAGCGTAACCAGAAACACGGATAGTCAATTGTGGATACAATTCAGGATGTTTTTGAGCATCTAATAATGTTTCACGATTGAATACGTTTACGTTTAAATGGTGACCGCCTTTTTTGCTGTACCCATCTAACAATTGTACTAAATTATCTACTTGTTGTTCGTTAGTCATATTTACTCCTTTTCTTCAGGGAAAGTAACATTTGGCTCACGGCAAGCTAGATTTTCACAACCATCGGCTAAGGCATGTTCAATATTGCCTAGGTCTAAGTCTAAATCTAAATCTAAGTCGCCTAGTGTCACCATAGACTCTCCGGATTTACCTAGAGAATCTGGAATAATAGAGAATGTATTAGAAATACCATCGCAACAATCACGCCATGGCATTTTAGCAACAGATGCTAGGGAAGAGATGGCACCGTGTTCGTCACGACCATGCATAGGGTTGGCTCCTGGAGCAAATGGAATACCTGCTTTACGACCGTCAGGGGTAGCACCAGTAGCGTTACCATATACCACATTCGATGTAATCGTCAATAGTGACATCGTTGGTACGGATTGACGGTAGGTTGGATGTTTACGAATTTTGTTCATAAATCCAGATACCACCATAGCCGCCAAATTATCTACGCGATCATCATCATTGCCATATTTAGGGAATTCGCCTTCGATCTCAAAATCAATAGCAATGCCATTTTCATCACGGATTGGTTTTACTTTCGCATATTTAATAGCAGAGAGGGAGTCAGCTACTACAGAAAGTCCAGCAATCCCTGTGGCAAACCAACGTGTTACCTTACGGTCATGCAATGCCATTTCTAATTTTTCATAGGCATATTTGTCATGCATGTAATGAATGATATTTAACGCATTTACATACACACCTGCGAGCCATTCCGTCATATCTTCAAAACGTTCCATCACTTCGTCGAAGTCAAGGTATTCGGAAGTAATAGGACGGAATTTTGGACCTACTTGTTTTTTCAACTTTTCATCTACGCCACCATTGATTGCGTACAGTAATGCTTTTGCCAAGTTGCAGCGAGCACCAAAGAATTGCATTTCTTTACCAATACGCATTGGGGAAACGCAGCAAGCGATAGCGTAATCATCACCGGAGTTAGGGCGCATGATTTCGTCGTTCTCATATTGAATGGAAGATGTTGCAATAGAGAGTTTCGCACAGAACTTTTTGAATCCTTCAGGAAGGGAAGGAGACCAAAGCACTGTTAAGTTTGGTTCAGGAGCAGGACCAAGGTTTTGCAATGTATGTAGGACACGGAATGCCGTTTTAGACACTAATGTACGTCCGTCAGTGCCCATACCACCGATAGACTCAGTTGTCCATACAGGATCACCAGTAAATAAATTGTTGTATTCATGGATACGTGCAAAACGAACCATGCGCAATTTCATAATGAAATGATCCACCATTTCTTGGATTTGTTCCTCTGTATATTTACCAGATTTCAAATCACGTTCTGCATAGATGTCTAAGAAAGTGGAGTTACGTCCGATGGACATAGCTGCCCCATTTTGTTCTTTGATAGCACCCAAATAGCCAAAGTATAACCATTGGATAGCTTCTTTCACATCGGTAGCAGGTTTGGAGATGTCAAATCCGTAGGACGCAGCCATTTCTTTTAATTCTTTTAAAGAACGGATTTGATCTCGAATTTCTTCGCGGTCACGAATGACATCTGGCATCATATCGCCCATGGTGATGTTAAATTGATCTTCTTTGTCTTTGATCAAATAATCGACACCATATAAGGCTACACGGCGATAATCACCGATAATTCGGCCGCGACTATACGCGTCAGGTAGGCCCGTAATAATGTGAGCAGAGCGTGCAGCTCTCATCTCAGGTGTATATACATCAAATACACCATCATTGTGTGTCTTACGATGAGTTTTAAAGAAGCTTTCTAGAGTTGGATCCATCTTGTAACCATACTCTTCGATAGCACTTTTAGCAGTTCGTAAACCACCATAAGGGAACATGGCACGTTTCAAAGGATAATCAGTTTGAAGACCAACGATTTGTTCATCTTCTTTAATAATATATCCTGGGGCATGTGCTGTAATATGAGTGGCTACATCAGTGTCTGCATCGATGACAGAACCTTTTTGTCGTTCTTCCTCATATAAATCTAATACCCGTTGCCAAAGTCTAGTAGTTCGTTCAGTAGGACCTACTAGAAAAGAATCATCGCCTACATAAGGCACATAATTTCGTTGGATGAAATCGCGTACGTCCACGGATTTATCCCATACACCTGTATTGAAGTCTTTCCATGCTTGTTGCATAATATACCTCCAAATACACATTAAAACGTAACCCATAGGGTTAACTTTATTGTAATCTATAATAATTATCATTACAATCATTATTTTTGCATAGGTTATATTATTTTTGAAAGTGGTGTATGAGTAAATGGTCAAACATTTGAAAGTAGTATATATCTAAAGGATTAAACATAGTGTAAATGCCATGATGGAAGTATGCAATATCAGCATAAGCTATGAGCATTATCCTATTGATTTACTAGTATAGATTGGGTAAAATTATGAGTATATTTTACATAAAAACAATTGAGTATATGATGCGTATGACAATGAAGGAAAAAGGAAGAGTTATGCAACACAAACGATCGACAGTATTGACAGCTTTAGTATTGGCAAGTATTTCTACAATGGGATTGGCTAATGATACAGATAATTTAGCAGTTGGGGGTTCTCAAACGCAAGGCGGGAATAATACCAATAATCTTACAGTAGGGGATGGTGTTAATTTTTATCCTAATGCGAAGAACAATATTATGAATACGACGGGGCAACCACATTTTGGTGCGTCCTATAGTTTGGTCTTAGGAGCGAGTGCTGGAAATGATGCAGGCAATGGAAATGGTACTGCTAAATATCTCATGTTAGTTGGTGACTCTGCAGGAGATAGCTTGTGGGGGAATAGTGCCTATAAATTTATCTTCGGTAGATTAGCAGGCTGGAATGCTGGCGGCACATATGCTTTTATGTTCGGCGATAGTGCAGCACGCCGAGCAGCTGGTGATTACAACTTTAGCTTTGGACAAGATGCGTATTCACAAGATGCTACTAGTTATGGGTCCTATAATTTCAGCTTTGGCCATGGTGCCGGATACAACAACAAAGGAAATCAAAATGTAAGTATCGGATACAAAGCTGGCCAAGGAATGACAGGAGATGGTAACTTTGCCTTAGGCCCTACTGCAGGTAACGCAGTTACAGGGAGCCATAACTTTATCTATGGTCAAGATGCTGGTGCCAACATGTCTGGTAGCCGCAACATCGCCATTGGACAAAACTCTGGGGTTAATGTAAAAGGTGTGTATAACATTGCCTTAGGCTTGGGTGCAGGTCAAGATGTAGATGGACACGTTTTGAATGCAGCAGCTACTACAGCGGCCGATCGATACGGTCAATCCCAAGGATCCAATAATATGGCATTTGGTAAATATGCAGGTTCTCATGTAGCTGGTAATTTTAACATTGCTTTTGCGGAAAATGCTGGTAACCATGTAGGCCATAGCTGGACGAATACGTATGATGCAAATGGAAATATAACAGGTACCACGGATACAGGTACAGTAGACGGTGCGGAGCACAACATTGCATTAGGGTTTAGTGCAGGTCAATGGATAGCAGGACAAGATAACTTTGCAGCAGGCGTCAATGCAGGTAGCTGGGTAAAGGGTGAAAGCAACGTTGTGCTAGGTAAAGAATCTGGTAAAGAAATAACAGGTAATCATAATACAGCTCTAGGCCATGATAGTGGGAATAAAGTTTCTGGTCATAATAACTTTGTAGCAGGTGCAGAAGCGGGTACTAAAGTAACAGGTAGTAATAACTATGCAGCGGGCTATAAAGCAGGTAATTCGATTACTGGTAGTGATAATATTACTATGGGTCATGAAGCAGGCAACTCGATTACTGGTAGTGATAATATTGCTATTGGTAAACAAGCTAATACTGTTGATAGTGGGTTAACAGCAACTGAAACGATTGCCATTGGTAAAAGTACGAAAGCGCTGAAAAGGAATGCCGCTGCCTTTGGTAATGAAAGTGAAGCACAAGAAGAATCTAGTCTTGCCTTGGGCTATAAAGCCATCTCCAATGTGGCAAAAAGCGTGGCTCTCGGTAGTGAAGCAGAGACGGTAGCAACAGCTGGCGACAGTACAAAAGGTACTGATAATGCCTATACGTCTGAAACATTGAATCTAGGTACAGGAACATCTGCTAAGACATATACATTGAACTTTGCTGGTGGTAATACCGTAACAGGTGTAATCAGCGTTGGTAAATCCGACCAAACACGCCGTATCCAACATGTTGCACCAGGTTTAATTAGTGCTACCAGTACAGATGCAATCAATGGTAGCCAATTATATAGCGTAGCAAGTGAAATCAACAATAAATTGGCTAATATCACTGGCGGAAATAGCTGGAATATCTACACAGGCGGTTCTGGGGAAACAAACGCATTTACACCAGGAAGTAAAGTAAATACAGGAGCCATTGAAGGATTAGATTTTAAATCTGGCGACTTCAAAGTTGTAGAGAAAACAACAGCAGATAATAAAAAATACGTTACCATCGAATTGAACCGTGAGGCTTTAAAGAACGATCCAGACTTTAAAGGACCGAAAGGTGACAAAGGAGAGACTGGTGATCAAGGTGTAGCGGGTCCAGCAGGTCCACAAGGAGCAACAGGAGCCCAAGGTGAAAAAGGCGAAAAAGGTGACCCAGGAGTAGCGGGCCCAGCAGGTCCACAAGGAGCAACAGGAGCCCAAGGTGAAAAAGGCGAAAAAGGTGACCCAGGAGTAGCGGGTCCAGCAGGCCCACAAGGTCCGCAAGGTTTACAAGGTGAAAAAGGCCAAGACGGAGCACAAGGTGCCCCAGGAGCTAAAGGTGAAAAAGGTGAAAAAGGTGACCCAGGTGAACGAGGTGAAAAAG
Source organism: Veillonella sp. VA142 (assembly GCF_003992135.1). Taxonomy (GTDB): domain Bacteria; phylum Bacillota; class Negativicutes; order Veillonellales; family Veillonellaceae; genus F0422. The sequence goes on from NZ_RQVN01000001.1 coordinate 121,696, forward strand.
GTGACCCAGGAGTAGCAGGACCAAAAGGAGAGCAAGGTCCAAAAGGTCCTCAAGGCGAAAAAGGAGATAAAGGTGAACCAGGTGAAGCCGGCCCAGTAGGTCCACAAGGCCCTAAAGGCGGTGTAGACGAAGCATTAGTAAAAGAAGTTCATACACGTATGAACTCTGTAGAAACTAGGTTAGATCAACTAGGCCACAGAATAAACACATCTGGTGCTTTAAACGCTGCTCTATCTGCCTTGAAACCATTATCCTTTGATGCAGATGACAAATTCCAAATCATGGCTGGTGTAGGTCATTTCAAAGGTTCCACAGGTACAGCACTTGGTCTTGGATATTATCCAAATGAAGATATATTACTTCATGGCGGTATGGCAGTAGGGGACTCCGAAAAAATGTACAACCTTGGTGTGAGCCTCAAAGTTGGATCTCGTTCCAAATCTGATGCATACCAATCTACTTTGTACAACCAAGACACAGATACATTCAATGTGAATGTGGATACACTTTCAGAGAAAGAACAAAAAGAGTTGAAATATACACATTATGGACCAATTTCTATCGTGCCAGTGATGAAAACTGAAATCAAAGCATTAGTACAAGAAAACGGTGCGTTGAAAGACCAAGTACACGTATTGGCTGAGCAAGTGAAAGCGCAAAATGAACAAATTCAAGCATTGCAACAAATCACAGCACAGTTGTTGAACCGTAAATAATTGTATATCTATCGATAAGTAAGAATAGCTGTATAACTTAGAATTGCGGAATAAAGTAATTCTTATGGATATCATCTTATAGCATGTAAAATTCTTACTTCGATACACAAAAGAGCTATCTACCGATGAGGAACATCATCGGATAGATAGCTCTTTTGCATTTGTATATTATTGTTTCTGTAACAATCGAGATTTACACTCCTCATATCCGCGTGAAAAATACGGTTTTAATTGACTTTCACTTAGGTCAGCCCCAAAGGCACGCTCGCTGATGAGTAACAGCGGCGGAGACTGGATACGTTTTGCCACCGCTAAGCCGTTGAAAGATTTCCACCAGCGTTCGAGGTCGTTGATAAATTGTTCTGTAGATGTGAAATAGTGAGATATAGGGTTTGGCAATCCTAATAAGTGTTCTAATGTACCGTTCTCGTAGGCCCGCAAGATATCCTCAGGGGTCAAACGTTGATGAGGCAGTGTATGTGGTGTACCCTCAACGAAGGCACGGAATAAGCAGTCATGGTATTCGTACTGTAACGGATCGCCTAGGCCTTGAGTTACATCCTGTGCATCAGATAACTCGGCGCTCGGCACTACATCAATAGAACCTCGCGGAATGACCTCACGTTGAAAGATGCTTTCATTCATATAGCGAGCCAGAGCATAGACATCTGTTTTCCACACATCCCCCGTTACGGCAAGGAAACCGGCTAAATCGCCATACATGGTAGCATAGCCAACAGTGAACTCTGTTTTATTCCCATTGCATGTGAAAGCTCCATTTACAGCGGATGCAATACCAGCTAAAATGCGAGACGAACGATCACGAGCTTGGATGTTTTCTTTACCTAACGTAGACAACTGCAAGAATGATGTAGTGTTGGAGTCACCATGTAATTCTGGGATGACAGGGGTGTTATACTTTGTAAAGTTAGTATTCTCTAATTGCTCAATGGTGGCATTGACACCTTCTTCAATGGGAAATACCCCGTAATGGCAACCAATATTTCGTGCTAATTGGTAAGCCAAATCTTTCGTCATATCCGAGTTATAACGGCTTGGCATATTGACTAAGTATAAGTTCTCTGGCGGCAATACAGTGCTGTATAAAGCAGCATTAAGGGCAGAGTCGATACCGCCTGATGCACCAATGACGATGTTCTTAATACCAGTTTGAGCTAAAAATTGACGAATGCCGTATTGCAAGGCTTTGAATAGAGTAGGGATGTAAGTAGGAGTGCTTTTTGGTTGCAGTGAGACAGTAGGCTGTGGTTGCCATACTGTATCTTTCAACAAGGTAGGTCGTACAGTGTTTTCAAAAGCAGGTACTTCTTCCACAATAGAACCGTTCACGTCATATAGCGTGGAGCAACCGTCATAGATGCAGATATTTTTACCGTTGTTTTGAATGCCCACATGGTTTGTATAGGCAATAGGAGTATGGTATTGTTTGGCTTGTGCGCTAAATAGGGCGTGGCGCTGTTCTTGCTTATGAATTGTGAAAGGGGATGAGGAACAATTCACAATCAGATCAATGTGCTGACCTTTCGCTTTTGCAGATTCTACCATAAGACTTGTGGGACAATCTGAGTAATACGTATCCCAGCTGTCTTCACAAATAACAGGAGCAATAGTGAAAGCTCCGTGACGCGTGAAAATCGTGAGAGGCTGATTGATATCCGACAAGGATAGATTACGCTCTTTCGCCACTACATTGGCACTAGTGAAATACCGAGGTTCATTAAAGTACCGATAACAGGGCAACAAAGTTTTAATGGTAAATGGATAAGGCTGAGATGGATTAGATACCAGCTGTCCTTTGGATGCTACATATAGGGCATTATATTTGCGAAGACTGCCGTCTAGATTACGGAGACTTTCATCCACACCGACATTACCAAAGATAATAGTGAGGTTTGTGTTAGTGGTAGCTTTCACAATTTCGTCACCATAGTAGAGACAATCGTTTATAAAAGGCACTTGGTCCCACATATCACCTACCATGTATCCGCTGAGACACAATTCGGGGAAGATCAGGATGTCCGTACTCACTGCCTTCGCATAGTCGATGGCTTGTATCATAGATTGAAAGTTTGTAGCAGGCTCACCAGGGTGGACCTGAATTTGACCAAAAGCAATACGAATCATGGGGAACTCCTTTATTGTATAGATTACAGTGTTGATAGTTATTGAGTATATTATAGCATTTTATGAGGGACTTGTAGTGGGGAGCGGAAAATAAAGAAAAATTGGAGTATCTCATGTGTGAGGCCTTGTTATTGAGGAGATGGTGTGTATAAGCTGTATTTGAATGAAAGATTGTGTACTGGCATGACGTAAAAATATGAGATGCATACTAGTTTTTAATTGAAAGATTAAGTATAATGAACTCATATAGTTTTTGCTTGAGAGAGGACGTATGTATATGAATAAATTAATAAAAGCGACAATATGCGTAGGGTTAGGCGTAGCTTTTCTAGGGGGATTTTCTTCTGAAGCAAAGTTTAGCAATGTGGATTCAGCAACAATTGATTTTAAAAACTATGATAACGATTATAAGATATGGTTTAATAACGATGCAGATGAAGTGTATATGTACCCAAATGATGGTAAGCTTGAATTGCGAGCTAAAGGAAAGAAAACACAGGTACCAACAACATTAGGGGAAGATACATTTCGGATTAGATCCTATTATGATGTTAATCGTGATATTACTTTATATGTGATTGATGCAGGCATAAAAAATGGTAATAGAGGTACATCGACCCGTACTTTTATATATAGATATAATCGACAAGCAAAGATATGGGAGAAATTAGTAGACTCTGCTAACTATTATAGTCCGTATACAGTGCAAAATATCTATACAAGATTCGCTGAAGATTTAGGGTTTAAACACGCTGACTTTATGTTAATATTCTCGGATATGGAACATCATAAAGAAGAGTTTTGGTATCCATTAGATTGGAACAATAGTACAGGAAAAATAGAATATCAAGCACCTCGTCAAGTTATGATTGATTATGAATAAAAGATAGAACAAGTATTGACAATTTGTGAAAATAGGATTATTCTATAGGTGAGACAAACCCCCCACATCCGCAAGGACAGATATATTCTGACGTGGGGCTTTTTTTATACTGAGAGGAAATGCTATGAAAGAACCTAGATCGTTATCTTATGATGAATTGCTAGAGTTATTTTCCAAGCGTGGTATGAGTATTTCTGGAGTAAATAATTCTATTATTCAACACATAAACTATTATAAATTAAAAGACTTTGCAACGCCATTTGCTAATTATGATGATAATGGAGAATTACATTATAAAAATTTAATCTTTTCTGATATACTAAAACGGTATTATCAGGATAAAAATTTAAGATATTTTATTATGCATGCTATTGAACTTATTGAAGTGTCTATTAAAGCAAACTTCTCACATATTTTAGGCGAAAGGTATGGTGCATTTGGTTATTTAGATTTTAACAAATGGTATAATAGGCGAAAAATGACTCGATACACAGTTGAAAGATTACAATATCGAGTGAAGGAAGAATTGCAAAAGTCTATAAGGCGACTTGAGCATAAAGATAATTATCATGGAAATAATTTTGATGAAGATGGTTTTCCCACAGTATGGCTAGCGATAGATTGCTTGACCTTTGGTGCAGTTGTAAAAATGTTAGACATATTGAATGAGAAGAGTTTATTATCTATTTCTAGGATATATGGCTGTAATAATAGTGAACTGTTGTCGTGGTTAAAGTGTATTTATTTTGTTCGGAATATATGTGCGCATAATGATAATTTAATTGACATACAGATTAAAACTAAACCAAAAATTAGAACTTCTTGGTACGATATAATCTACTATCAAGAATTTAATGGAGCGAAGAAAGCAACAAATAGATTTGCTATAATTTTATTAATTATTATGGAGTTAGTACATAAAATCAATCCAGAGTATAATTGGAGTTATCTATATCAGACTTTTAATGAGATATGCATTAATGACAAAAGCGCGAGATTATTAGGTTTTCAAAGCAAAGAAAAAGTAGAGTCTCTACTATAAAATTTAATACATATGTAAAAACATCCCCACATGGAATCCGATTCCCATGTAGGGATATTTTTGTCAAAATATTCTTAAAATTAATGAAAAAGGATTTTTTTGAAGTATGTCGAATATGTAATAAGAAGAAAAAGTAATTGTAGGATAGTATGTGCTATCCCGTAGTGCCATAGTAATAGTATATCTTGATAATCATCGATAAGAGGAGTATGTGATGGAAACAGAAAAGGATACGAAACAAACATTGCCAGACCATGTGCTAGAGTATATAGCTACCATATTTGCCTTTGATACACTATTTAATACGTTATTAGATGCAGTATATGAGACTACACAATGTAAGAAAGATGAAAGTGTAGTGCGTTCTCTATCAAATATGATAGGAGGTGTATGGTTTAGGATTCTTTTTGCAAATAATCTAGATCAGTATTCACATAATAATCGAGGTCAAGTAGATTTAGAAGGAATTGCTAGTGCTCTTACATCTGATGAAACTACTAAGGAATTCATAGACATTGGAATTTCTACTTATCAGAAAGCTATTGAAGAAACTTTTGTAGATATTTGTGAAGATGTATATTCTAGATTTTCCCAGATTGTAGAGTTAATTGGACAAGACACATATACTAGTACATTGTTTGTTGATTTAGAGGAATATGATGTAACAGTCACTGTGTTAACTTGTGGTTTGTTGATGCGTTCTTATTTTGATGTTATGAGAGAAAAGTTCTATGGTGAAAGTGAATATCCAGAAGACTTTCTTGACGTTCAAAAAGAGACGTGGGAGGGATTATGCTGGCTAGAAGATTCCAAGCATGATTTCAATTCGGAGGAGATTAGACAGTTAGCTATTATGTGTCGCCATGTTCAACCACTTAGCATCGTGAGAGGTATGCAGTATGTCTATCATGGTCTGCCGAATTTATTGAAAGCACATATTGGTGGCGTAGATATATACATCGATGACCTAGTGGCTGAAAAGATAGAGGATTTAGAATACCTAGAATGTTTGCTGACCCTTGAAAAGGCTAAGGCAAAGAATTGGTTTCATAGCCAACAGAAAACGCTTATTTCTAACAGATTAGCAGAGCTTTTAGGAAAACGGATTATCATAAACACTCCTGACATGAGTGAAGCAATCTTAGAAGCGGGACAGATACCGTACTGTCTATCCATTGAAGAAACCTTGGAGTACCTAGAGTCAAGAGAAGATGAGACATTATATCTTAGAATGTTCCAAGTGCTTGAACTATTCCTAGAGCAAGTATTATTCTTTTCCATGAAATATCCAGCAGATATGTTGACAGAACATATTTTATCAGGTGGTGATGATAAAGAGGAAGATTGGAAGGTCATTCGTGATTTGCAAGATGAAGAGAAAGAGGAATTTCATGTAGGCAATCTATTTGAAAGTATAATACTTGGGACATGTCAACCATCTCATAAGGAAAATTCTGATATAGTTGATTATACCGAAGATGATACCACAACCAATAGTGATGCTGAGTGCGATAATTACGATAATCTGATGGATTTTTCAGATAATGACGAAGATGAAGGCTCCATAGATTTATTAGATACTAACACAGTAGAAAGTATACGGGAATTTTTTGCAGATTTGTATGAAGAGTATCAAGAGTCACGAAATGTGTTTTATGAATCATCAGATTTTGATACTTTCATCATGGATAGTACGTACATTAAACAATGTGAATATGTAGGTGGTTCAGATGTCACTTCCTATTTTAAAGTGGAAATTGATGGAGATTATTATAATACCTATTATAACTACGGTAGAGTGTATGTACGTGATCAAAATGACCCTGTTAATTTTGATGCGGATTGGAAGACGGAAGAAGAAAATGGTGAACCTATAAGAGCTCGTATCAAAGAGAGTGAAAAAATCTATCTGTATCGTGTAAGTTATGATTTTATCTATTCTATTATGAAAGATATGATTGAATATGCTTTATCATCGTTTGAGGATATATATATAGATGGGGATTTGATACGGAAAGCAAGGGAATTGATACGGGAAGAGTGGAAACGTGTAGGAAACAAAGGTTGGAGAGCTAAAAGTCCAGTTGAGATCAATCTAAAAGTCTACAAAAAGATGTTTGAAAATATAGGCACTATCTTGATGAATTTAGTAGGAAACTTAAAGCCTAAACATCTAGAAGATTTAAAAGATTCTTTAGAAGAGAAAACAATAGATGAACAAATTCTTGCGGGCGTTATGGGCTTGGCAAAATTAATGTATCCAATGTTTATACTGATGGTACAATCCGATGTGAATAGTGTATTAGATGAAGGGTATGATATGTACATCGAAATACCTGAAGACACAAGTACGGAAGACTTACTGTATACGTTATATTTAGCCTTATATGCTTTTGGGAGTTATCGGACTCCTTTAACAGAAGAAAGGTGGTTTTCTAATCTTAAGAGTAAAATTGATGCATATCATCCATTAAAGAAAATAGAAGTGTATATTCAAAATGCTATGGAAGGAACGCTTGAAAGTTGGAGTACATTAAGAGAATTATACACATATATAAAATATGAGTGGGAAGAGCCATATACGTACTGCATTAACTTGAAATATCAATTGTTGAACGATACAGATGATCTGACGGATGATGAATATGATTCGTATAATGCTATTTTCCATGCCTATGAAGGTAGCCAAGCTGGCCTTGAACGTATGGTGCGATGCTTTATGGCGTTATATCCGGTAGTGTTGGAAATAGAAGCGGATCAAATGTAATAGTGTTAGGAGTAAAACGTATGTCTAAAGATAGAACGGTAGATGCTTTATTTAGAATATGGATTGAAGGCATGTACATCATGTTTACTGATATTAGATGGGAACTAGAAAAGTTGCATGCGGCAGGTGGTAGCAAGTTTCGAGATATTGTTAAAGATGTAGTATTAGGGATGATAGAGGATCAAGATAAATGGATACCATTAGATAATAAGGAGGATATCCTGCAAAAAAAGAAAGAGGTTATGGAGTATTTACATCCTTTGAAAATGGCAGTTTTAAAATTTTTGAGTAAATTTCCAGATATTGATGAAAATGAACTTACTGGAATTACCCTAGAGCTGGAAACTATATATGAAAGTGTACAGACAGTACCTACCATGTTTTCCTATGCATATATAAAGGATGAAGTAGTAGAAAATGAAGACAATAATCAGGTATTAAAAAGCATTATTTTTAGTGATGATAAAGATAGTAATACTCAAATGCTAATGTTTTGGGAATATATCATAAAACGGTTTGCTCATAAGATTCTACAAATCTTAGATTACAGTTCTCCTAAAACAAAAGAATATCCTATTTGCTTTTTACGGATGGAAGCGATATTAGATCGTACTTTCAAGAAGTTTAGAAATGGTGAAATGCAAGCTTCTGGTTTAGAAGATTTATCTATAGAGTATGCAAGACCTGTTGACGAGGCAATAAAGAGATTTGTGCGTCATGTAGAACGGTGGATGGTATATCATGAAGATATTGATGAGCAAAAAAGGGAAGCATCTTTGGAACTTATAGAAAATCTAAAGATATTAGCAGATTTTTATTGCAGTCTATTCCCCGCAGTGATTTCTATGTCATTTGAAAATGAAGAATAAAATGATGAGATAGTTATTATGCCTAACGTATGTGAGCAGTGTATGCTTACTACGTTGGGCATTGTTGTGTATGCTCGTTTTATATCAGCAAATAATGTATAATAAAAGAAATTCAAAGTATGATTAAAGAGGGTAAAAGCAGTAGGAGGCGTAACGGTGCAAGAAATTTTGAAAAGTGAATATAATGCATATATAAGAGCGATATTTCTCACAGTAATTATAGAAGGCATCTACATATCATTAACAGGGGTTCCAAAGGGACTTAATGCTTGGGTGACGGTAGTTTTTATAGGATTTATTTTGTTTGTTGGATTCTATAGAGGTATTTGCGATTATAGTATATTGAAAGAAAATGAAACTGCCTTAGAACAATTAAAAAATGAATTAATGAACCTATTTGAAACAGAACAGTATAGCTTTTCGGAGTTTAATTTATATAATGAAGATCGATTAAATCAAATATTAGGTGACTCTATTTTGGATAAAGATTGGGAAGCGACAATAAGAAATGAGAAGTATTTATTACAATATAGTAAAACAGGAATAAAAGATTCTTCACAATTATATTTTACCGTTGATATTAGAGAAATATTTGATGTGGATTCAGCCTATGACAGTATAAAGTCTAATGACTTAAGAAATAATATGCCTGCTATTATGACTGGTCTAGGTATTCTGGGCACATTTGTAGGCTTAACACTAGGTTTATATACGTTAAACTTAAATAGTACAGGTGCTGATGGCTTGCAGACACAAATTAATAATTTGATTAGTTCATCGGGGACGGCATTTATAACATCGTTATTTGGTATCTTGTTTTCTTTGGCATATTCTTGGAAACTAAGTTCCTTTAAGGATACTTTTTTTGATTCCTATTCTGATGTTATTGATTATCTGTACTCAAAATTACCATATTTATCAGAGTCTCAATTATTAATTGATTCAGTGAATACTTTACATGCTCAAACAAACTCAATTAATGATTCATTAGAACTGTATGCAACTACATTGGGAGCAAGCTTATCATCTAATATTGGTGATGTGATTGAAGAAAAATTAATTCCTAAATATGATACATTAAATGAAAATTTATTGGGTCTAAATCAAAAAATGGAAGATTTGTCTACAAACTTCTCAGAGTTTCATAAAATAACTTCTAATAGTGTAGGAGAAGCCTTAGTGAGTGGCGTCGGGTCAGAGATAGAAACATTAGGTCATACGTTACAACAATTCTCAGAAGGATTAATTGCTCATGAGAACGAAAGAAAAGCGACCTTAGAAGGGTTACAATCATCGATGGATACTATGATGAAAAATACAGAAGGATTATCGAATAGTATCTTTGAATCTATGAAACAACAGTATGAGCATACATCTCAAATAATGGAAAATAAAATTCAACTCTCTATAGATGAATATGAAAAGATTGGTCAAAGCCAAAGAGGAGAGCTGGATCATTTTATCACTATTATGATCAACGCAATATCTAAAAATGCAACAGAGTTACAAACTACGGCAAAACAAATGACCGAAGATATACATAAGGTTACACATGAAGGAATAACTGATATTATAGAGGGATTAAATAGTGTACTGTCAGATTCCTTGCATATTAGTAAAGGGTTTATTGCACAACAAAAAGAATCTACAGAGTCTATCAAAGGATTATCGGGTATTGTTGAAACTGTGATGAAAGACTCTGAAGTTATTTTAGATGGGATGAATGATGCTATGAAAGAAACTAAGAATGTGCTTACGGAAGTAAAAGATTCAAGTGGATTAATTACCCGTAATATTCAGGGCTTAACTACATTAAATGGTAATTTAATTACCTACGAAGAAAAAATGAAAACATCCATACAGGCAATGGAAGCCACGTTAATGAATTATCAACAAAGTTTACAAAGTACGCTGACACCATTGTTAGAAGGATTAGAACGCGTAACTTCTGTAACAACAGTGGGAGCAGAAGAAATGCGATTAACCATTAAAGAGCTTGAAGAACTTTGGCAAGATCATGAACAATCCTATAGTAATTTTACGGCACAACTACAAGATGTATTTACTCTTATAAATGAAAATATAAATGGGACTTATAATGATTTACATACTAATTTAAACACTACATTACGAGACTTCGATTTGGCTATGGGTAAAGGTGTTGAAGGATTGAAAACATCTATTGCAGACTTATCTGAAAGTAAAGAAACCTTAAAAGAGTATTTAGATAAGCGATTAAAACACTAATAAATTGAGGTATCATTCATGAAATTCATAAAACGAAGTAAATCTAGTAAGCGTAATGATCCTTTTAGTATATCTATAAGTGATTTGATGGCTGGCATTTTGATGATTTTTATTTTGGCTTTGATTTCCATGTTTTTTATTAATAAAAGTGAGAATGAACGCAATAATCATCAAGTGGAACAACGGAAAGAAATATTAGAGTTCATGCAAGATTTGCCGGAAGCGAAATCAGGCAAGATTACGATTGATGCAGAAAATGGAGTTATTCTTATAACTACAAATGATTCAGGTGGAAACAATAAGGAGAAAACACCTATTTTTGAATCCGGAGAGTCAAGGTTAACGCCGGAAGGGGAGAAGTTAATTAGGGCTATAGCCGCAAAAATTGATGACAGCAGAAATAAGAAAAAAGAAGCATGGCAATCCATTGATACGATTATCATTGAAGGACATACAGATAATGTGCAGTATAATGATCCTAGTTCCGATAAAAATAACCTGAAATTATCTGTAGATAGAGCGATCGCTACTTATAAGGTTACTTTAAACGCTTTATCTTTAAATCCAGAGAATCCAAACCAAGATATAGCCAATAATACTAACAGTAATGTTGTTAATAAATGGAAGAATGCTGATGATCAGTTTATATTTTCTGTCGCTGGATATGGTGAAAGTCGTTTAATTAATAAGGCAGCTCCTAGTAGTGCTGAAAACCGTCGCATTGAGTTTAGATTTTTACTGAAACATCATAAGATAAAGGATTTAAAATGAAAAAGCTATTTTCACTTGATATAGCAAAATCTAAATTAAAATATAATTTTCATAGACCTAAAGAAATCATATTAGCCACCCATCAATTTGAGGAGGTATCTGAGATTCTTATAGAGTCAGAAGCTGAAAAAGATGAACTATATGATACATTTGTAACATTTCAAACTGCATATACATATGACGTTTTAGATTATGAATTACCACGTAGTGATATAAAGAAACTTTGTACTTTATATATTAATAGAGATATATTGCGCTCCATTAAAAAAGATTACTTTCATAAAAATTTTGATGATTTTTTGTGGAAGTATATAAAAGATAATCTGCATAAAGTATTGTCCTATGCAATTAATTTGTATATTCAAATACGGGATTATAGTCGCGAGTATGTACAACGATTTGGAAATCTTATTGTAGAATGTCTAAGTGTCAATACACAAGAACTACTTCGACCTTGGCGAGAAGCTAATTTTATATTCAGCCCAAATGCGAGTCAAATGATAGCTGATAAGTTTTTTGAAAATCAAAAATTCGATGAGGTATTAAGAGAACTACCGTTTTCTAATGAAATGCAGTTACAGTCTCCAATTCTGTTGAATGCCGTTAGGTTAATTTTCAATAGTAGCATATTCATAGGGAATACTAAAATTTTGATGCTACGGGATATTTTTAAAGGGGAACGGTATCGAGAAATTTTGCCAGAATGTATTACTGCAATATGCCAAGATGATATTATAAAAAATAATATGATAAAAAAAGAACTTCCTACGGAAGATACATATATGCATCAATTGATTAATTTTTTGGTAGAAAAATGGGGAGATCCAAGACAATCGAATTTTAATGATAATGGGTGGAGATTTCTTGATAACCAACTATTAAGTTATTTGAGATTTATATTTGCAAAGTCTGATTTAGAATTATTTATGATGATTATGGCTAAGTGTCATAAAGAGACAAATTGGAAATATCGAGAAAAGTTTTGGAATGCCTATTTAAAATATGTGAGAAGGACTAGAGTATTCTTAACTGATGAAGGGGCATATGAAGCTCGTCGTTATATGCTAGATAACCCTAATAAGCAATTGTATTATGGAGAAATTTCAAGAGATAAATCGATGATTCTTTTAGAGTTTGATGACTTTTATATCGTTGAATGGAGCCATAGTGGTAAACTTTTAATTTTAACAGATTTAAATAAGTATCAAGTAGAAGCTATTTTTTCATCTATGAGTATGCGGGAAGAAAATATGAAAAAGCCTGGATATTATTATGCATGGAATAATGTAGTAGATGAGATAGCACATTCCTCACCAGATACATACAGTTGGCAACGTAAAGTAGAAACTATATTAGAAGATAAATTTAATTTAATTCCAACGCAAAGTTATCGTTTATAGGAGTACGCTATGTGGACAGTTACAGAGGAAGCATATGAAATTGACAGCTCAAAGCTTTCTGATTATGGTAAACAGTTAGTAGATGAATATTTTTTATATTCAAAACATGGTGAAAATGGACAGAATATCTATTTATTACCGCATGATATAGCGGTTAACCTTTCTTACGAAGATCAAGCAACTTTACAACTACCACTTAGATATAGTTTTAATTTAAACCTCACTAATACTGGAAGTATTATTAGAGAAATGGGGTTCAAAGTGTGTCTACAGGATATGACTGGACATGAAACTTCTGAATATTTGAGAAAGGGATCCTATATTCGGTTTCGTGACGGTAAAGAATACATTTTATCTGCGCCGCACTATAGAGTGTTTGAAATCGTCGAATATTATGATAGAGAAATTAGAGCAAAACAAGATAAAGATGAAAAAATATACCAGAACTATATATCGATATCTGAAATACAAGAGTTTTCCAATGATTTATCTATAGGTGTAAGCGAAACTATAGGTAGTAAACCTGTTATTTCTCCAGGAAAAATGTCTATTAATATAGCGCCTAATGAAGATGAGACATACAGCTTTAGGATAGACTTTGAAAACAAAGATATCAACGAAGAAATCAATAAAAATCTACATAAAAGAGGTTGGGGAGATCCTCAGAAACGTTATGCCTTTGATCCAGAACAAAGAGAAGCATTAAAAACTATAGAATCAATCAGTAAAAAATTTGATAAAGAGAAAGCTCAACGTATTATTAAGCAGGCTGATACCTATTTCCCATTTGAAGGACCAAGTGTAGATATTGAAGGTATTGATGGACTATCAGAACGTGTTGTTGGTATTGGCGAGTTCAAGGGTCGATTTATTCCAACAGATATGATGCATACCGAATGGGTACCTGAAGGATTATCCGGGGTTGAAAAAACTGGTGGTTTAGAATCTAGAGAAAATAATGAAAAAGTATTACTTATTAAGGATAATCTAGATGATTCAGATGTTTTTATTACGGAAACCCCGCATCCACGAGATAAAGATGATATGACAATTGATATTCTGAAACCAGATATTACATTAAAATCATATCAGAAAAAAGGTGTATCTTATTTGCAAGAATTATGGATAAAGGGTTATAAAGGGGCGCTATTAGCAGACGATATGGGGCTAGGGAAAACGCTACAAACATTGGCTTTTTTATCGTGGCGAATAAAACATGATCAGTATAAAGAAAAGCACCCTATTTTGATTGTTGCACCAGTAAGTTTGTTGCAAAATTGGAAAGAGGAGTGCTGTAAATTTATTGATACCTCTTGTGGTATTGGAGAGCCTTTAATTTTACATGGTAATACACTAGAACCGTTTAAACTTAATACACCACCTCCATCTCTATTGAGAAAGTATGGGCAGTTATCTGATGATGAACTAAAAGACAATGCCTTTTTAAATACAGATAGAATTTGTAAATATTCGCTAGTTATTACAAATTATGAAACGGTGAGAAAATACCAACTTTCACTAGGTGTCATCAAATGGAATATGCTGATTTTAGATGAGGCGCAAAATATAAAGAATCCTTCCAGTAGGGTTAGTCATGCAGTACGTGGTATGAATTATGATTTTGGGCTAGCATTAACAGGTACGCCAGTGGAAAATTCTTGGGTCGATTTGTGGACCATTATGGACTTCTGTAGTTCTGATAGATTTGGAACATTACAGGCCTTTAATAAGGAATATATTGCACCAGTTTCTAAAGCCGAAGGAGATATATTGGTGTTAGAAAAAAAGGGACTTGAACTTAAAGAAAAGATAAAACCCTTATTATTAAGACGAATGAAGCAAGATGTATTATCTGAGTTACCGGTTAAACATGAGTTGGTGGTACCACGATATATGTCAGATTATCAAGAGACTGCATATATGGATGTAGTGAATCAAGCAGGACGTGCCAATAAAGGAGCTTTTGAACAACTCATGCAGCTGCGTAATGTTTCTATACACCCATACTTGATGTTTTCAAAGAAAAAATTTTTAGAATTACCTTTTGAAGAGCATTTAAAAGTTTCCGATAAATTACAATTTTTGTTTGAAACCTTAGATGATATAAAGATGAAGGGTGAAAAAGCTCTAATTTTTATTAGATATAAAAAGTTACAAGAGTTAATTAGAAAACTTTGTAAAGAAAGATATGGAGTAGAAATTTTACAACCTATTAATGGGGACATGAAAGGAGAACGCAGACAAGCAACAGTTAACGAATTTAATCGGACTTGTGGATTTAATGTGTTGATACTTTCACCAGAAGCTGGTGGAGTAGGTTTAAATATAACGTCGGCCAATCATGTGATTCATTTAAGTAGAGAGTGGAATCCAGCAAAAGAAGATCAATCCACGGACAGAGCTTATAGAATTGGTCAGACAAAAGATGTATATGTATATTATCCTGTTGCAACATTAAAACATTTTAATCACCCTAGTTTTGATGAATTACAACATGAACTATTAACAAGAAAACGTAAGTTGAGTAGATCAGTTATTGTACCTAATAGTGCTAGTGAAACAGATGGAGCGTCGTTGTATAATTCTCTATTTAGTAAGGATTACACGCAATCCACTAGTTATGTTGAAACAAGTGAAAATAAGGATATGTTAGAGATGTATGACATAGATAATATGGCTGAAATTTTAAAAGCTATTTATCGAAAAAAAGGATACACCATTGATGATAAATTTAGGGATGAAAGAGTTGATGTACTCTATACTCAGAATAATGAATATCATGGCATCATTTTAGTCAATGAAGCAAAACTATCCACAGTAACAGTTCACCCTAGAAAATTTGTTGCTGACATAAAAAAATCTCTGAATAGAAAAAAGAACGTGAGTGCAGTTACGCTAACCTTATGTGGAATTGGAGATATAAGTAAAAAGCAAATTGAGTCATTACGTATTTTTCAATACTTTGATGACATATTAGATGTGACGGATGTAAGACAAGCACTTAAAGAAAATAATATGAAGCGATCAGATTATATTTCTTATTTAACTACTGAATAAAACTATTTATTGAGATAATTATCATCAAATATCCCGTTTTCCATGCTATAATAAATTCATACAGATATTTTTCTATCTTTCACAAGGAGGAACTATATGTCAGCTATTGCTATTATTGGTGGTACCGGTGTGTACGATCCAAATATGTTTGATACGATGACGGAATCGTCTTTGATGACGCCCTATGGTGAGATTCATTATGTATGTGGAACCTATGAGGGCAAGACGGTATACTTCTTAGCTCGTCATGGTCGTGATCATTCGATTCCACCACACAAGATTAATTATCGCGCCAACATTTGGGGCTTGAAAAAGTTAGGTGTTAAGTTCATCGTATCTACCACAGCGGTAGGTTCTTTGGATGAGAACTTTGGACCTGGTCATTTTGTGTTGACTGACCAGTTTCTAGACTTTACGAAGAACCGCGTGAATACATTCTACGAAGGTGGGGACCGTCCAGTGGCACATGTGGATGTGACGAATCCATACAGTCCTGAGTTGCGCGGTATTGTTGAAAGCGCCGCAAAATCCCTAGGTTTAACGGTTCACAATGGTGGTACGTACGTATGTACAGAAGGCCCTCGTTTTGAATCTCCTGCTGAAATTCGCATGTATGCTATGTTAGGAGGTCAAACGGTGGGTATGACGAACGTACCAGAGGTGACCTTAGCGAATGAAGCGGAAATGGCATATATGACAATTTCCATGGTCACAAACTACGCAGCGGGTATTTCTGAGTCTGCTTTGACGCATGCTGAAGTGGTGGACATGATGCAACAAATGGCAGACCAATTACAATCGCTTGTAAAAGAAGTCATCAAGGGCATCGATGTAAATGCTGATTATCCTGCTCATCATCGTATGGCTGAGTATGGTGGCTTTCAATTATAATTTATGATGAAGAATTTAAAAGGAGAATGGTAATGCAATCTTTAATTCGAGATATTTCTTTAGCGGCTGAAGGTCGTAAAAAAATTGACTGGGTAGCTAATTTCATGCCTACTTTGAACACATTAGGGGACCGTTTTGAAAAAGAGCAAACTTTCAAAGGGCAAACCATCGTTGTGTCCGTTCATTTAGAGGCGAAAACTGCGTACTTATCTACAGTGTTACAACGTGGTGGTGCTGAGGTTATCGTCACTGGTTCTAATCCACTGTCTACACAAGATGATGTAGCAGCAGGATTGGTAGATATGGGCTTAACAGTGTATGCTTGGTACAACTGTACAGACGAAGAATATACGATGTTCCTTAATAAAGCGTTAGACCATAAACCGCATATTATCATCGATGACGGTGGCGATTTGGTCAGCTTGTTACATACAACACGAACTGATGCAAAGGAACGTCTATTGGGCGGTAGTGAAGAAACCACAACAGGTGTACACCGTTTGAAAGCTTTGGCTGAAGCGGAACAATTAACATTCCCAATGATTGCTGTGAATGATTCTAACTGTAAATACTTATTCGACAATCGCTATGGTACAGGCCAATCTGTTTGGGACGGTATTATGCGGACTACAAACTTAACAGTTACTGGTAAAAATGTGGTAGTTGCTGGTTATGGCTGGTGCGGTAAAGGTGTGGCATTGCGTGCCAAAGGATTAGGTGCCCACGTATATGTTACTGAAGTAGATTCAATTAAGGCCATCGAGGCTGTATTCGATGGTTTCAAAGTTTTACCAATGGTGGAAGCGGCTAAAATCGGGGATATTTTCTGTACTGTCACAGGTTGTAAAGATGTTATCACAGAAGAACATTATGCCGTGATGAAAGACCGCGCTGTTCTTTGTAATGCAGGTCATTTCGATTGCGAAGTGAATATAAAAGATTTAGAAGCAATGGCTGTCTCTCACGAACGCGTACGTAAAAACATCGAAGCCTACCATATGCAAGATGGTCGACAATTGTATGTACTAGCAGAAGGTCGCCTTGTAAACCTAGCAGCAGGTGATGGACATCCAGCAGAAATCATGGATTTGTCCTTTGCTATGCAGGCATTAGCAGCAGAATATATTTTGCACCATGGGGCAGACATGGCAGATGATGTGCATGTATTGCCATATGAAGTAGACGCAGAAATTGCGAAATTAAAATTGCAGTCTATGGGTTATGACTTAGATACATTGACACAAGAGCAATATGATTATTTGTATACTATAAATTAAAAGTCTGCCTATATTATTAAGTAGAATTATGTAAAAAGTTTTTTATGTAAAAAATCATACGGAGAGGGCATTATGTCTTATATTTTTTTCTTTTTGATTATTATTTCAATATTAGCTTTTTTTGTATCATTAATTCTGGCAGTAATAAAGCCAAAATTGTTGATGAAAAAATTTAGTGAGAAATATAAAACTAGAAAATATGCGTTTGCGTTGACAGGTTTATTTTTTATATCTACGATAGGACTTATATTTGCCTTTAATGCTACTCTTACGCCAGAAGAGAAGGCTGCAATTCAACAACAAAGAGAGGCTCGACAAGCAGCTGAAGCAAAAACTCAGGCGGAAAAAATAGCAGCTGAGGAGCAAAAGCAAGCAGAAGAAAAAGCTTTAGAACAAAAAAAGGCAGAAGAAGAACAAAAGAGAGCAGAGGAAGAACAAAAGAAAGCAGAAGCGGAAAAACTACAAAAAACTTATGATGATCAAAAAGAGTATGAAGAATGGGTACCAAAAGAGTTAGAAAGAAGAGCACAAGATGCTGCAGGAGAAAATTTCTTGTCTATATCAGTTAATAAAAATCTTGGAAAGGATCCGGGAGCCTATATTATTTTAATTCAAACTAAAGCTTCCGATGGATTTTCTAATAATCAAGCGAGAAAAGGTACATGGCGTATGGACACCAAAATTTTTAGTGCTCTTTATTCATCAGAAATTAGCATTTCTTCTATTAAAATCGTTAACAGTGCGACACTTGTTGATAAATATGGCAATAAATCCGATGAAGCGGTTATGATGGCTACAGTTTCTCAAACATTAGCCCAAAAGATTGCATGGGAAAACTTTAATTCTGATAACTTACCAATTGTAGCAGAAGATTATTGGATTCATCCCGCTATGTTGAGATGATTATATATGGTAGTTTTCTTTATACCAAAAATATATCCGCCATATAAGAGCAAAAATAAAGAAAATATACTCTACTAGTTTACTAACTAAACTCATATATAAATTCTTATAATTATATTTGACAAACTACTCATGTTACGGTCATAATAGGAAAGCATAGATTTTCTACAGGAGTATACATTGCTCTTTATGTTAATGAAGTGAAATGAAAAAGTGAGACTTTCACGGGGAGAAAATCCAAACGAAGAGTTATTAAAAAGGAAGGGTGTAACATGAAAAAATCCATGTTCAAACGTGCACTAGCATTGGGTGCCACGGCTATTTTAGCTGCAGCGATCGCTGGTTGCGGTGGCAATAGTTCATCAACAAACAATGCAAACGAAGCAAAAGTAGCCTTATTGACAACAACGTCCGGCGCAGCAGCTGCCTATGGTGAGTCCATTAAAAATGGTGCAGAGTTGGCAGTAGCTCAAATTAATGGTGATGCTAATAATGTGAAAATCAACTTATTAGTGGAAGACACAAAAGGTGATAAAAACGAAGCCATCAATGCTATGAATAAAGTGATTTCTAAAGATAAAGTAGTGGCTGTTATTGGACCTATGTTATCTGGTGAAATGATGGCAGCTGGCCCAATTGCTAATAAAAACAAAGTAGTAGCATTGGGTACTTCCACAACAGCAGAAGGTATCACTGATATCGGAGAATACATTTTCCGTAATGCAGTACCTGAATCCTTAGCGGTGGATGCAGCCATTCGTCAAGCTCACAAAGTATTAGGTTACAAAACAGCAGCGATTATGTACTCCAACAACAATGACCAAATGGTATCTGTAAATAATACAGCGAAAAAAGCATTGGAATCTGAAGGAGTTCAAATCGTAGCCACAGAAACATTTGCTGATAAAGATACAGATTTCTCTGCACAGTTGACAAAAATTCAACAAGCAAAACCTGATATCATCATCGTTGCTTCCTTGTACCAAGAAGGTGCATTGATTATGAAAAAAATGCGTGAACTTGGCATGAACCAACCAGTAGTAGGTTCTAATGGTTTCAACAGCCCAGCATTCATTAAAAATGCAGGTGCCGCTGCCGATGGTGCTATCGTAGGTACACCTTGGTTCCCTAATAAAGATGAACAAAAAGTTCGTGATTTCCGCAAAGCTTATGTAGAAAAATATGGTCATGAACCAGACCAATTTGCAGCACAAGCATATGATGCTGTGTTCTTGTATGAAGCAGCTTTAAAAGCCGCAGGTTCTACAACAGATCGCGAAAAATTCCGTAACGCATTGAAAGGCATTACAGACTTCGTAGGGGTAACTGGTAAATTCCAATTCAACGAAAAACGTGACCCATCTATGGAAGTTCAAGTTTTACAAATTAAAAACGGTCAGTTCGACGCATTACAAAAATAGGAGTTAAACGATGTTTTTACAGCAATTAGTGAATGGCCTTACTTTAGGCAGTCTCTATGCAGTATTAGCGATCGGATTGACACTTGTGTTTGGTGTATTGAACATCATCAACATGGCTCACGGAGGCATCTTTATGATAGGTGCCTTCGTGGGTTTATTTATGGTGACAGTCTTTGAAGCTAATATTTTCGTGGCCATTCTTGTGGCTATGATTGTAGGGGCAGTTCTTGGATATTTGTTAGAATTTGTGGCACTTCGTCCACTTCGCAAAAAAAATGTATCTCATTTGGCGCCATTGATTTCTACGATTGGTGTCTCTATTTTTCTTGAAAGTATAGCCTTGCTTGTATGGGGCCCACAAACACGTTCATTCCCACCTGATTTCATTGGTGGACTTATCGATTTTGGTATGTTCAAAATCTCCATGGTTCAAATTATTGGCCTTGGCGTATCCGTAGTGTTAATGTTGATTTTAAATGTACTTATTAAAAAGACTAAAATCGGTAAAGCGATTCGTGCCGTATCCTTGAGTACAGAAACAGCTTCTTTATTGGGTATTAACCCTACGTTAGTTATTTCTGTAACAGTGATGTTGGCATCTGCCTTAGGATCTGCCGCTGGTGTATTGGTGGGCTTATCCTTCGATGCGGTAGAGCCTATGATGGGTGTTGTCATCGGTTTTAAAGGCTTAGCCGTGTTAATTCTCGGTGGACTTGGAAACATCACTGGTGCCATGGTGGGTGGATTCATTTTAGGTGTATCTGAAGTATTCTCCGTAGCTTATGGAGCATCGTCCTACCGTGATGCTGTAGCCTTCGGGTTAATCATTCTCTTATTATTCTGGAGACCACAAGGGTTATTCGGATCCAAAGATAAGGGGGGACGACCATGAGTGAAATTTTAAATCCATATTATCTACAAATTGTGATGTTCTTCATCATCAATGCCATTATGGGTATTTCTATTTTCTTCACCCTTTCTACAGGGCAGTTGACATTGGGTGCGGCAGGTTTCATGAGCGTAGGTGCCTACGTGGGTGCCTTGCTTACTTTGAAAGTTGATCTACCGATTCCGATTGCTATCTTTATTGGAGGCATTGTAGCGGCATTAGTAGCTATTGTGATTGGACTTCCAACGACACGCTTGAAAGGTTTATACTTGGCGATTGCTACGTTAGGCTTTGGCGAAGTAGTGCGTGTTATCTTCTTGAACTTAGAAGTGACACATGGGGCCTTGGGTCTTTCAGGGATTCCAGCGATTGCTCAAGAATTGACGAACTATGTTTATGAATTTGATATGGATGGTTTGTTAGACATCGATGCATTGACATGGGGTAATTTATTAACTATCGTTATTTTGTTAGTCATTTTAGCCTTAGTTATACTATTCTGTCTACGTATTCACAATAGCCGTATTGGTCGTGCATTCCAAGCTATTAAAGCAGATGACCATGCGGCAGAATTAATGGGTATTAATGTAGTGTATTACAAAATGTTAGCATTCGTCATCGGTGCTTTCATCGCAGGTATTGGCGGTGGTTTGTATGCCCATATTACAAACTTCATTAACCCTACAGATTTTAGCTACCACAAAGTAGTACAAATCTTATTATTCCCAGTATTTGGTGGTTCCAATGTAGTGTGGGGCTCTGTACTAGGTTCTTTCATTTTGACATTGTTACCAGAGGTATTGCGTTTCTTGGCAGATTATCGCGATATTATTTACGGTGCACTCTTAGTCATCTTGATGGCTGTTCGTCCTGATGGTATTTTGACAGAAGAGTTGATGGATAAAATCTACCGTAAATTAGGTGTAAAAAAGACACCGTATATTCCAGAATCACAAGTATTAACAGAACGCTTTGAAGCTTATAAAGCACAAAGCAAGTCTGGTCAAGAATAGGAGGGTACCATGCTATTACAATTAGATGATGTAAGTAAAAGCTTTGGCGGCGTGGCTGCTTTGACAGGCGTTACCTTCCAAGTCAACCAAGGTGAAGTGTTTGGTGTGATTGGACCAAATGGTGCTGGTAAAACAACGCTATTCAACTTAATTACTGGTGTATTCCCTGTCAGCACTGGTAATATTGTGTTCGATGGTATGAATGTAGTAGGTATTAAACCACATCGTACTGTGGAAATGGGGATTGCTAGAACATTCCAAAATATTCGTTTGTTCGGTAATATGACGGCATTGGAAACTGTACTAACAGGCATGCATTGTCGTACAGGCTCTGGCGTGCTATCTAGTTTCTTCCGTACAAAACGCCAACGTATTGAAGAAGAACGTTGCCGTGGCATTGCGTATGAGTTTTTAAAGCTTGTTGGTTTAGAAGAAGATGCTGAAGAAGTAGCTACATCTTTACCGTATGGTAAGCAACGTCGTTTGGAAATTGCTCGTGCATTAGCAACGCATCCACAATTGATTTTATTGGATGAACCTGCAGCAGGTATGAATGATAGCGAAACAGAAGTGCTCCGCCAATTAATCGGTAAAATCCGTGATTTAGGTATCACTGTTGTGGTCATAGAACATGATATGGCATTGATGATGAATATTTGTGATCGCTTAGCAGTGTTGAACTTCGGTAAAAAGATTGCTGAAGGAACTCCGCAAGAAATTCAAAACAATCCGGATGTTATCGAAGCCTACTTAGGAAAGGAGGAATAATATGTTAACAATTGAAAATGTAGTGGCTGGTTATGGTCATATTACAGCGTTAAAATCTATTAACTTAGAAGTTCCTCAAGGTTCCATTGTATCTTTGATTGGCGCTAATGGCGCTGGTAAATCTACAACTATGCGTTCCATCATGGGCTTGGTAAAACCAACAGAAGGTCGTATTACCTTTGAGGGTCAGGATATTACCTCTATGAAGACTCATGATATTGTGAAAGCAGGCATTTCTCTAGTTCCAGAAGGACGACAAATTTTACAGGACATGAGTGTCTATGAAAATTTAGAAATGGGTGCTTATATTCGTAAGGATAAAGATGTGGAAGCTGATATTAAGAAAGTATTCAAACGTTTCCCTATCCTTGACGAACGTAGTTACCAATTAGGTGGTACTTTATCTGGTGGACAACAACAGATGTTGGCCATCGGTCGTGCCTTGATGGCTCGTCCTAAATTGTTGTTGTTGGATGAACCATCCATGGGTTTGGCTCCATTGGTAGTAAATGAAATCTTTGAAGTTATCAAGGAAATCAGTGCCGAAGGAACGACAGTCTTGTTAGTAGAGCAAAACGTACGTCAAGCGTTAAAAATTGCGGACTATGCATATGTACTAGAAACAGGTAAAATTGTTCTTTCAGGACCAGCTGAAGAAATTCGTCACGATCCTAGAGTGATGGAAGCATACTTAGGTGGTAGAGTAGAATAATTAGCTAGATTTCTGCTGTATTTCCTTGAGGTAAAATGCAGAAACTAGTTAAACTATAGACGTATAATCTACTCCTTACTAGAAAAGTATATAAAGATAGAAGGCAGATATATAATCCAAGTTGGTTATGTATCTGCTTTTTTGTTTGCGTAGTCTGAACTGATAGTTACTGTAGATAGGAATGGAGTATACATACTATCATAAGAATGTATAAAAAGGGGATATGCTTTCAACATAAAGAAAATAGAATGGACTGAAAAACTATTGTGTATACATGAGTCACATGTCTTGTAGGAGAATCATTTTTCTTGTAAACTAGTAATATAGGTATAAAATAGATAACAAATATAGGAAGGTGTTTACTATGAGTATGGCAGCAAAACAAGCGCGTGGGAAAAAAGCAAATGATGTGATCTTTGCCACTAACTCACAAGCTCAAGAGGCAGCGAAACAATATGGAAAAGAAAACGTGTTAATTGGAACTGTGGGATCTATCCTAGATGAAAATGGTGATATCGTTTTCTTGAAAGTGGTAGAAGAGGAGTTCCGTAACTTGCCTCGTAATGAATATGTTGCGTATGCACCGATTGAAGGGTTAAAGGAGTTTGTGGAAGCATGTAAACAAGAATGCTTTGGACAATCTAGACCAGATGCCTATATTGAAGGGATAGCCACAGCCGGTGGCACGGGTGGTATTCATCATTTGGTACACAACTATACGGAACTAGGTGATAAAGTCATTACTGCTGATTGGTACTGGGGGGCTTATAAACAAATATGCCGAGATAATGGACGAGAACTTATTACCTATCCTTTATTTGATGAAAACTATGGGTTTAATTTTGAAGCTTTACAATCTTTGATGTTAGAGCTTGCTGAGAAACAAGAAAATGTGGTAGTAATTTTTAATACGCCTGGTAATAACCCAACCGGTTTTTCTTTATGCGAAAGTGATTGGGATAAGGTATTAGATTTGGCGAATCGTATTGTTAATACTGGTAAGAATAAAGTTATTATTGGTGTGGATGCAGCCTATATTGATTTCTCTGGACCTAAAGAAGATGTACGTCGATTCTTTAAAAAGTTTGAACATTTGTCAAAAGATATTTTAACAGTAGTATGCTACAGTATTTCTAAAGGATTTACTATGTACGGTCAACGTGTTGGTTGTATGTTAGGGATTACTTCTGATAAAGAAGTGGCACAAGAGTTTTTTGATATTAATCAAATGGCTTCGCGTGGTACATGGTCTAACATTAATCGACCAGCCATGCGCACAGTAGCCAATATTGTGCATGATCCTGAAAAATTGAAATGCTATGAAGAAGAGCGTAATTGTTATTCTCGTCTTGTAGAAGAACGATCAGGTATTTTAGAGTGTGAAGGAAAAGCGATTGGGTTACCAATGTTGCCATATATGGGTGGTTTTTTTGCTACGATTCCATGTGATAATCCAAAAGCTGTGGTAGAGGAATTGAAAAAAGAAAATGTATTTTTAATTCCTGTATCTGGCGGTATTCGTATAGCCGTATGTTCTATTCCTAAACGACAAATCACAGGATTGGCACAACGTATTTATGATGCGATGAAACGAGTAGGTCAATTATAAAAGAAGAGCTTACGGCAAAGATATTTGAATAGTTATTAGAATAGTGAAAAAGATAGTTGAATCTATGATTCGACTATCTTTTTTTATTACTATGTATCTATTTGGGGGAATGTTACCCAATTAAGTCTCATCTTAGGGAGATATTGGCAAAATATGGAAAAAATCTCCCACTTTTTACCACTATGGTTTTTATTGAAAAGTGTTCGATAATAAAGTTAAATATACGAACATATATATAAATATTATACTTAGTTTTCGATATTATTAGAGATAAAGATAAAATTTGTATAATTATCTATAATTTAAGTGTTTTATTTGTTGTTAAAAGTGGGGAAATGTGGTAAAATTTACCATATAGTGGTAATAAGGGCGAGAAGGTGTAGAAAAAGGAGGTGTCCTTGCTATGTTTAAAGGTGAATTTTCACATACAATAGATAGTAAAGGGCGCATGATCATTCCTGCCAAAATGCGTGAACAACTAGGAGAAACTTGCGTTGTTACACGATATTTTGATCACACCTTAGCCATTTATACACAAGAAAAATTTGAAGAATTAGCCAAAAAATTAAGTTCTCAAAGCTCGAATAAAGCCAACCAACGTGGTTTAGTACGTTTTTTTGTGGGCGGTGCGGCAGATCTTGAATTTGATAAACAAGGCCGTGTTTTGATACCGAGTAATCTTCGTGCTCACGGTGAGTTAAAAAAAGATGTAGTTGTGGTTGGTAATGGCGAACGCATCGAAATTTGGAGTAAAGATCGTTGGCAAACATATAACAATGAAATTTACGGCAATATTGAGGCGATGGCAGAAGAACTTGATTTGGATGATATTGGATTTTAAGTGAGGAACTATGGACTTTCATCATGTGAGTGTATTGCTCAATGAAACGCTTGACGGATTGGCGATTAAACCAGATGGAACCTATGTGGATTGTACATTAGGTGGTGGGGGACATTCCCATGCTATTGGTGAACGATTATCTTCAGAGGGTATGATTATCGGTTTAGATCAAGACGTAGCGGCATTAGAGGCAGCATCTCAGCGGTTGTCTGATTTGTCTTGTCAGGTGAAAGTCATACAAACTAATTTTTCTAACTTAAAAACAGCTTTGCAAGAGGCTGGTATTACCAAAGTAGATGGATTTGTTTTCGATTTAGGTGTATCTAGCCATCAGCTAGATACAGCAGATAGAGGCTTTTCCTATATGCAAGACGGTCCTTTGGACATGCGTATGAATCAAAGTGGAACTTTAACCGCAGAAACTATTGTGAATACCTATTCTGGTGAGGATTTGTATCGCATCATTTGGGAGTATGGTGAAGAGCGATGGGCCAAACGAATTGTCCAATTCATTCTTGAGGCAAGAGAAGAAGCACCCATAATGACCACCTTTCAGTTAGTGGATATTATAAAACGTGCCATTCCTGCAAAGGCTAGACAAGATGGTCCACATCCTGCAAAACGAACGTTCCAAGCACTTCGTATAGAGGTGAATCAAGAACTTCAAATTTTACATGATGCTTTTGTAGATGCTGTATCTATGTTACAAGCAGGTGGAAGAATTGCAGTGATTACATTCCATTCCTTAGAGGATAGAATTACAAAGCAAACTTTTAAAGAGTTAGCACAAGGGTGTACATGCCCACCGAACCTACCGGTATGTGTATGTCATCATGTACCCCTAGTAAAAGCGAAGAATAAGGCCATTGAGCCAACCAAAGACGAAGTAGAAGAGAATCCACGGTCCCGTAGTGCCAAGTTGAGGGTAGCTGTGAAAGTATAGTTGGGAGGAATAGTTATGTTAGTACGAAAGGCTGCGTATTGGGAACAATCAGCACCTTATGTAGAGCCTGTCAGAAGGAAGAAAGTAAAAACACAAGCGTTCATCTGGGATGTAACACCAGATATGCGCCAGTGCTTGTTAACTGTATTACTGGGGCTGGTCTTAGGGTTGACTTGCTTACTCTTAACAGGAGTAACAGAAAATGCACGTAAAGAGACAGTCAATTTGCAGGAACAAATCGTGTTAGAAAATCGTACTAATTATGAATATAACTTAGGTTTAGCAGAATTAAGATCTCCTACGCGTATTCAAAAAATAGCGCAGCAAAAACTTGGCATGGTATTACCAGATAATTTCGTTTACACTAGCAAAAACACAGTGGAAGAACGCAATGTGACGATGAAAAAGGATATTAGAGAATGATGAAGGCAGTCCTTTTGGGCTGCTTTCTCTATGATTGGAGGAATCAATATGAAACGAGTAGAAGACATTGTAAAGGTGGTATCTCCTACAAAGGTAGAAGGTCCTTTAACAGCTACTGTTAGCCATATTACGGCTGACTCTAGAACGGTACAGCAAGGTAGTTTGTTTATCTGTTTGGTAGGGGCTACGGTGGATGCTCATAATTTTGTAGATAAAGCTGTGGAGGACGGCGCGGTAGCAATTATTGCGTCTAAACCAGTAACAGTACCAGAACATGTGGCTGTACTATACGTTGAGGATACAAGACAAGCATTACAAGATGCGGTCCCTTTTTTCTACGATTATCCAGCTTCAAAAATGCGTATGATTGGTGTTACAGGAACAAATGGTAAAACTACAACGACGCATATCATTGGTCATATGTTGCGTTCTCAGGGATATACGGTGGGAATTATTGGTACAGTACATATCTTAATTGATGACCAATCCTATCCGATTCATAACACCACACCAGATGTAGCAGATTTACAACAAATTTTACAACAAATGGTGGATGCTGGTGTCACACATTGTGTTATGGAAGTTTCCTCTCATGCCCTAGCGTTAGGACGTACAGCAGGTGTAGAATATGATACGGCTGTGTTTACTAATTTAACGCAGGATCACTTAGATTTTCACAAAACATTTGATAATTATTTAGCTGCAAAATCTAAACTTTTCAAACAAGTGAGTGCTTCCTATCAAGTGAAAGAAGGTAAGGGGGCTGTTATTAATGTGGATGATGCCTATGGTCAAGCTATTGTAGATGTAACCACAGCACCTATGATTACCTATAGTGCAGAGGGCAAAGGTACAATGAATGCATCAGATTTAGTTATTACTGCTAAGTCTTCCCAATTTACTTTATCCTATGAAGGTAAACAGTATCCAATTTCTACAAAAATTGCAGGCATGTTCAACGTATATAATACCTTGGCGGCTGTAGGAGCTGCCTTGTATGAAGGGTTGACAATGGAACAAATTGTGAATGCATTGTCTACTTTTACAGCAGTACCAGGACGTTTTGAGCTAATTGAAGAGGGTCAAGATTTTGCAGTCGTTGTGGATTATGCTCATACACCAGATGGGTTAGAAAATATTTTGCAAACAGCAAAAAAGATTGTAGAAAATCGCATCTTAGTTGTTTTTGGTTGCGGTGGTGATAGAGATGCTACTAAACGTCCAATTATGGGACGTATTGCAGCACAATTTGGAGATCGTGTATTTGTCACTTCAGATAATCCGCGTACGGAAGATCCTGTACAAATTGTAAAAGATGTAGAGGTAGGCGTGAAAGAAGGCTTACATGATGATGTAACTTATGAAGTCATTGTAGATCGTCGTGAGGCTATTTATAAGGCCATCAAAGAAGCTTCTGCTGGTGATGTAGTAATCATTGCTGGTAAGGGCCATGAAGATTATCAAATTTTAAAAGTGGAAACTATCCACTTTGATGATCGTGAAGTGGCAAGAGAAGCCTTGAAGGAGAGATAATATGGCACAATTTACAGTGCAAGAAGTGTTAGAGGCAACACAAGGTTCCTATACAGGGACGAATACATGTACCTTTGCTGATGTATCAACAGACACACGTACAATTGGAAAAGATGGATTATTTGTTGCTTTAGAAGGAATGACATTTGATGGTCATGACTTCTTAACAGTTGCCAAAGAACGTGGTGCTATCGGTGCTGTGGTGAAACGTGGTAAAGCGATTGATGGCTTGGTGTGTATTGAAGTAGAAGATACATTACGAGCTTATCAACAACTGGCAACGTACCATCGTAGACGTTTTCCCATCCCTGTCATTGGGATTACTGGTTCCTCAGGGAAAACAACGACAAAAGAAATGATCAGCTCCGTATTGGGAAAAGCTTTTACAGTTTTGAAGACTGAGAAAAACTACAATAATGAAATTGGCGTACCTAAAATGCTATTACAATTGACAGAAGACCATGATGTATGTGTTCTTGAAATGGGGATGCGTGGGCTTGGACAAATTGCAGAATTAGCAGAAATTGCAGAGCCCACTATGGGTGTTATTACGAATGTAGGTACCAGTCATATTGAATTGTTAGGATCTCAAGAAAATATTGGGAAAGCGAAACAGGAGTTAATTGAAGCGTTACCATCTACAGGAACTGCTATCCTAAATCACGACGACCATTTTGTGTTACCAATGGCTAACGTAACGGATGCTAACGTGATGACCTATGGTATGAAAGAGGGGTCTCATGTACAAGGAACTCACTTGGAATATACGTCGAAAGGGATTACCTTTACTGTTCATGATACATCAGGTGATTGGAATATATTTTTACCAATGATTGGGATTCACAATGTATATGATGCCTTATCAGCGATTGCAGTGGGTACTGTTTTGGGGGTACCACAAGAAGAAATTGTAGAAGCTTTTAACGAGTTTCCTGGGATTCCTATGCGTCAAGAGATTGTAGCATTTCCAACTTTCACAGTATTAAATGATGCGTACAATGCAAATCCCAATAGTATGGCAGAGTCCATTCGAGCCATAGAGCAGTTGCAAG
This sequence comes from Veillonella sp. VA142, assembly GCF_003992135.1. Classification (GTDB taxonomy): domain Bacteria; phylum Bacillota; class Negativicutes; order Veillonellales; family Veillonellaceae; genus F0422. The sequence continues at coordinate 151,868 of NZ_RQVN01000001.1, forward strand.
GGACTCGTAAAATTGCTATGCTAGGAGATATGTTAGAGTTAGGTGATCATTCTAAAACAGCTCATGAGGAGATTGGCAGGATTCTTGGAGAAGAGCACTATGATATGGTGTTCACCTTTGGCGATATGATGAAGATAACGGCCTCCGTAGCAAAGCAAGCTGGAGTTCCTTATGTTTATGTAGGGAAAAGTCATCTTGATATTGCCAATGCCTATTGTGATGTGAAACAAGAAGGCGATGTGATTCTAGTGAAAGGGTCACGAGGTCTAAAAATGGAACGTATTATAGAAGATTTTAAAGAACGACATGAATAAGTAAGGAGACATGTGACATGAATATGGACTATGCAGTAGCCTTTGGCTTAGCCCTGGTAAGTACATTAGTATTCGGTAAAATAGGGATACCTCTGTTGCAACGTTTGAAAGCACAACAGTCGATTCGTGAAGACGGGCCTCAGGCGCATTTAGCTAAAGCAGGTACACCAACCATGGGTGGGTTATTTATGATGCTAGCTTTAGTCGTTGCAGTTTGCATAGTACCGCCCTATTCTGTAACATTGTGGATGCTATTATTTCTAACATTAGGGCATGGTGCATTAGGATTTAGTGATGATTTTATTAAAGCTGTGAAACACCGTAATTTGGGATTAACGGCAAAACAAAAATTACTAGGTCAAGCGGTGTTAGCGATTATCTTTTGCTATATTTCTATCGCTTATGCAGCGTTGCCAACGACTTTATGGATTCCTCTAGTAGACATCACTGTAGATCTTGGTTATGCTTATTATGTATTAGCATTTATCATTATTTTGGGGACAACAAATGCTGTTAACTTAACAGATGGTTTAGATGGATTGGCAACTGGTATTTCTGCTATTGCAGGAGCAGCTTTTGCAGTGGTAGGATTATTAGTAGGTTCCTTAAGTGTTACCTTTTTTGGTATTATTGTAAGTGCAGTTTGCTTAGGATTCTTATACTTCAATGCGAATCCTGCGAAAGTATTTATGGGTGATACAGGATCTTTGGCATTAGGTGGTGCTTTCGCAGGAATGGCTATTGCTACGAAGACGGAACTATTGTTAATTGTGATAGGTTTTGTGTTTGTAGTAGAAGCATTATCTGTTATTTTACAGGTAGTCTCTTTTAAAACTAGAGGGGTTCGTATTTTCCGTATGAGCCCAATTCACCATCATTTTGAATTAGGTGGCTGGAGTGAGCGGAAAGTGGTATATGTATTCTGGGCCGTTTCGTTAGTGATGGCTTTGTTAGGTATAGCACTGTTAGGCATGAAATAATATAGATTACGGCTCTACTAGTAAGGGCCGTTATTCTTGCATATAGGGTTAGGTGGTTAGAATGGATTATTCAGGTTCTCATGTATTAGTATTAGGTGCTGGACTTAGTGGTATTGGTGTAGCTCATACATTGGCTAAACTTGGCGCTACTGTTACGCTTAATGATTATAAACAAATTGATTTTGACCCTGCTGAAAGTCAGCGGTTAGCAGAGAATCGTATAGAAGTAATTACAGGTCAACAAGATTTTGTGCTACTAGATACGGTGACGAGAGTAGTTGTATCTCCTGGTATTTCTTTGGAGATACCTATCATCCAAGAGGCGAAAAAACGACATATTCCTGTAGTAGGGGAAGTGGAAATTGCTTATGAAGTGTCAAAAGCTCCTATTTTAGGTGTTACAGGCACAAATGGCAAAACTACGACTACTTCTTTATTGGCAGAGGTTTTGAAAGAAGCTAAATGGGATGTCTATGTAGGCGGTAATATTGGCTACTCCCTTAGTGAACAAGCCTTGGCAGTGCCTGAAACGGGTGTGTTGGTGGCTGAACTTTCATCATATCAATTGGAAAGTATAGATAAGTTTCGTACTAAAGGAGCTATCTTGCTGAATGTGACACCAGACCATTTATTACGCCATAAAACAATGGAACGATATCAAGAAGCGAAAGAGAATATTTTCCGTAATCAAGAATTAGGGGATTGGACAGTATTAAATTTTGATTCTCCGATTGTGGCAGATATGGCAAAACGAGTAAAAGGGCATGTGTTGTGGATTAGTCAAGAACGGCCTGTCACAGATGGCGCGTATTTTGAAAATGATACATGCTATGCGGTGATGCATGGAAATGCCGTACCAGTGATTACGACAAAAGATATCCATATTCCAGGATCTCATAATATTGAAAATATTCTGAGTGTCATTGCTTTAACCTATGCTTTGGGTGTGTCAGTAGAAGATATCTATCAGGCGATTGCAAAATTCCATGGTGTAGCACATCGTTTAGAACGTATTCGTACTCTACATGGTGTTACGTATTATAACGATTCTAAGGCAACTAATACGGATTCCACCATTAAAGCCTTAGAGTCATTTACTTCACCTCTTGTGCTGATTGCAGGTGGTAAAGATAAAATGACAGACCTAGATGAAATGATGGAGTTAGTGAAAACGAATGTAAAAGAACTAATTCTTATTGGTGAAGCAGCACAGCGCTTTGCAGAAGCAGCTGTAAAAGTGGGCGTACCTCATATTCATCGTTGCGAATCTATGGAAGATGCTGTAGCTTTAAGTGCTCGTATTGCAGAAGAGGGGGATGTAGTATTATTATCTCCAGCCTGTGCAAGTTTTGACTGGTATGCACGATTTGAAGATAGAGGCGATCATTTCCGAAGATTAGTAGAACGATTGTAAGGGGTCATACATGAATATCATGATTTCAGGTGGAGGTACTGGTGGACATATTTATCCAGCCCTCACGATTTATAAAACATTAGATACAATGGTAGATGCTAACTTTCTCTATGTAGGAACTGAAAGAGGCCTTGAGTCACGGATCGTTCCTAAAGAAGGGGTTCCATTTACTACATTACCTGTGCAAGGATTGCAACGTAAATTGTCTTTAGATACTTTGGTAACAGCAGGTAAAACATTGTCCTCCTTGTGGAAAGCCAATCAATTAATCTCTGAGTTTAAGCCGGATATTGTCATTGGTACTGGAGGTTATGTATGTGGTCCTCTGCTATTAGCAGCTGCCTTGCGTGGTATTCCTACATTAATTCAAGAACAGAATGTAGTGCCAGGTATCACAAATAAAATTTTGAGCCGATTTGTCGATGTGGTGGCTGTAGGATATGAAGAAGCGACCCGTCATTTTCCAAAGGCAAAGCAGGTTGTATATACTGGAAATCCAGTGCGTCCTAGTGTAGTTGCAGCGAATCGAGAAGAGGCTAGAACATACTTTGGCTTACGTGAAAACCAAACTGCGATTTTAGTAGCTGGTGGTTCTCGTGGCGCACGCAGTATTAATACGGCTATGCAGTCTGTTCATGAACAATACAAAGGTAGAGAGGATGTTAAAATTATTCACGCTACAGGTACCGATGAATACGGTCGCGTTTGTGAAAGTTTAGGTATACAAGAAGGAGATGTTTACAGCCCAACATCATATATAGTTCCTTACTTAGACAATATGGATATGGCCATGTCTGCATCTGACATGGCTATATTCCGATCTGGAGCTATAGGGCTAGCAGAATTAGCAGTGCGTGGTATACCATCTATTTTAATCCCTTATCCGTATGCAGCCGCTGACCATCAAACTTTTAATGCAAAAGCATTCGTAGAGGCAGGTGCTTCCAAGATGATAGTAGATAAAGAATTAGATGGTACAAGACTACTACAAGCGGTCGATGCAATGCTACAGGATCAAGTTTGCCGTCAACGTATGGCTGAGGCTACATTACAATTAGGAAAGCCTCAGGCAGCTATGGAAATTGCTAAGTTGGCTATATCTATTAAGAAATCATAGGAAGGAGTATCTCTATGTTAGATACCTATCAACGCATACATTTAATCGGAATTGCTGGTTCTGGCATGCGTGCTATTGCACATGTATTAATTGAAAAAGGCTTTATTGTATCTGGTTCTGATATCCAAGAATCTGCTATTACAGAAAAATTCAGAAATGCAGGGGCTACTATTTTTATGGGCCATGATGCTGCACATGTAGAAGGGGTAGACGTGGTCATCCGCTCAACAGCAATCCACGATGATAACCCTGAAATTGTAGGAGCCAGAGAACGAAATATACCAATTTTACATCGGTCCGACGTGGTGAAAGCTGTGTTAGATGAAACGTATGGTATTGCTGTGGCTGGAGCACATGGTAAAACTACAACTACGTCTATGATTGGTCAAATTTTCATGGAAGCGAAGCAAGATCCTACTATCATCATCGGTGGAGAAGTAGATTATTTAAATGGTAGTAGTCATGTGGGGCAAGGTAAATATAGTATCGCTGAAGCTGATGAAAGTGATGGGTCTTTCTTACACTTAAATCCTAAGCGCATCGTGATTACAAATATTGAAAATGACCATATGGACCATTATCGGACGGTGGAAAACTTATTGCGAGCTTTTACAGAGTTTTCTATGAAATTACCTGAAGATGGTGTTGCTGTCGTATGTGGTGATAATCCATCGATTCGGCGGATTATGCCAGATATTAAACGTCAATGTATTACATATGGTTTAGGACCAGGCAACGATTACCGCATTGAGAACTTGCGCATTGAACAAGGGATTACTACCTTTGAAGTGGTTCATAAAGATAGTGTACTAGGTACCTTACGTTTAGCTGTACCGGGTCAACATAATGCATTAAATGCATTAGGTGCACTTGTAGTTGCCTTGGGAGAAGGAATCTCCTTTGAAGTAGTTGCTCAAGCTTTGCGTAAATTTATTGGTGCTAAACGTCGTTTTGAAACAAAAGGTCATGTAAAAGACGTTTGGGTGGTAGATGATTATGCTCATCACCCTACAGAAATTGCAGCTACTATTAAGGCGGCAAAATCTTTGGAAGATCATCGTGTAGTAATTTTATTCCAGCCGCATCGGTATAGCCGCACAAAATTATTGTTACGTGAGTTTGGAACAGCTTTCAAAGAGGCTGATCTGGTGTTCATTACAGATATTTATAGTGCTGGTGAAAAGCTTGAGGCGGGAATTGATGGTATGTCTATCCCATTGATGATTAAAGAACTGACAGGTCAAGAGATTCATTATGTGGCGGATGTGAATACATTGCCAGAAACTGTACTAGAGTTTATTCAACCTAATGATTTAGTTATCACTATGGGGGCAGGTAATATTAATCAATTTGGACCTAAACTATTAGCTTTATTGGAGGAAAAATAAAGTGAAGGATAAACGTATCATTGTCCTCATGGGAGGACCATCGAAAGAAGCCGATGTATCTAGAAGAACGGCTGCAGCTATTGCGGAAGCATTACAAAGTAAAGGATATAAAGCTACTACTTTAGAATGTAATCCTAGTACAGTAGTACAAGACTTACAAGCTTTAGGGTGTAATGTTGTATTTAATGCCATTCATGGCAAGTATGGAGAAGATGGAGCTTTACAAGGAGCTCTTGAAATGGCAGGTATTCCTTACACAGGATCTGGTGTTATGGCGCATGCAGTAGGAATGAATAAAAAAATGAGCAAGCATGTATTTTTAGGTGCGCAGATTCCTACAGCAAATTCAAAATCCTATGATAGCCAATTACAATCTGTGGATGCGATTCTAAAAGATATTCATGCTAATTTTAAAGTGCCTTTTGTTGTGAAAGCAGCTAGTCAAGGTTCTAGTATTGGTGTAGCTATTATTAAAGACGAAACAACTGTTGATGCAGAAGTGAAACAAGTCTTAGACATAGACCATGTTATTGTAGTAGAAGAATTTGTAGATGGCAGAGAATTTACTGTATCTGTATTAGATGGGAAAGCTTTGCCAGTCATTGAAATTCGACCACATTCTGGTGAATATGATTATGCCTCTAAATATACGACTGGTGCTACTGAGTATTTAGTGCCAGCACCAATCACAGAAGAGCAAGCGAATGCTATGCAACGTATTGGTGAGTCTGTATATCAACAGATGCAATGTGCTGGAGTTATCCGTGTGGATATTATGATGAACAGCGCAGATAATATGTTTGTATTGGAATACAATACAGTACCGGGAATGACAGCTACTTCTTTGGTACCTAAAGCCGCAAAAGCTGTGGGGATTGAATTTCCTGAATTGTGCGAACAAATTCTTCAATCTGCTGGACTACATAAATTTTAGGAGTACGTATGAAGGTAAATGGGTTTCAAAATAAGGAGGAACATATCATTCATCCATCTGAGGAACAGCCAATCGGTGAAAGGCCAATTCCTGCTATAGAAGAAGATAATTGGGAAGTTGTGACCATAGATACACCTGAGGGCCCAAAACGTGTACGTCGCAGACGAAAGTCAAAACCACACAAACGATCAAAGTCAGTATTCTGGAAGGTAGTCGTCGGTGCATGCGTATTGATTGGTCTTTTTACATTACCTCTACCAATAGGTCAAATTCAGGTTACAGGGAATAGTCAATTAACATCAGAAGATGTGGTGCATATAGGTGATTTAGGATATCCTGTTAATATTCTGAGAGTGAGAACTGGTGCTTTAGAAGAGCGTTTGCAAAAAGATTTACGAGTTGATACAGTTCATGTATCTTATGCATTGCCACTTACTTTGCAGGTAGATGTGAAAGAACGGAAAGCTATGGTTGTGGTTCCTTCCCAATTTGGTTTTGTTTCCTTGGATCGACATGGTATGGTCATTGCTAGTAGTGCTACTATTCCAGATACAACGGTACCTATTATTTCTGGAGTACGCTTAGGGAATGCGTTATTGGGTGACACTATCGAAGCTGAAGGAATCCGTGGGGCTATTACGTATATGGAAGCTTTCAGTGAAGATACACGAAAACAAATTGGCGAAATTAATGTAGGTGATGCTGATAAAATGATTGCCTATACAGTAGAAGGCTTGCCAATTCATATTGGTGATCGAAATAATTTAGAAGAAAAAGCCAAAATTACAACAGATATGCTAGTAGATATTTCGCAACGCCACGTATCTGCTGAGTTTATTGATGTGAATATTAAATCTCCCTTTATAAAAACTCAGTAAACATAACAAAGTATAGAAAAAATAAAGTCACTTCTTGACTTTCGTTGAAAAAATATAAAATTTATTGTAAAATAAAAGAAAATTATAAATGATAAGATAAACTAGTATCATAGTGTCATTGTCATAGTATATGAAAGATATCTCTAGTAAAGAGGAGGAGCATTCGATGTCAGAGTTTGCAAAAATTAAAGTTATTGGTGTTGGTGGCGGCGGCGGTAATGCCGTATCTCGTATGATTGGTAGCGACTTGGAAAATGTTGATTTCCTTGTGGCTAATACAGAAACACAAGCCTTGGATGGCACTAATGTGCCTGTTCGTATCCAAATCGGTGAGAAAGCTACTAAAGGCTTAGGTGCTGGTGCTAACCCAGAAGTAGGCCGTGAAGCAGCGGAAGAAAGTCGCGAAGATATTCTTAAAGCATTGCAAGGCGCTGATATGGTGTTTGTAACTGCTGGTATGGGCGGTGGTACTGGTACTGGTGCGGCTCCTGTAGTAGCTGAATGTGCTCGTGAAGCTGGCGCACTAACAGTGGGCGTTGTGACAAAACCATTTGGCTTTGAAGGTAAAAAACGTAAAGAACAGGCTGAGCGTGGTATTGAAGCGTTGACTGGTAAAGTAGACACGATTATTACCATTCCAAACGATCGTTTATTGGGTATCATTGATCGTAAAACTTCTTTAAAAGATGCTTTCTTAACAGCTGATGAAGTACTACGCCAAGGTATCAAAGGTATTTCTGATTTAATTACAAAACCAGGTTTAATCAATCTTGACTTTGCTGACGTAAAAACAATCATGACTAATCAAGGTGAAGCATTGATGGGTATTGGCGTTGGTGAAGGTGAAAACCGTGCTGTAGATGCAGCTAAACAAGCCATCAACAGCCCACTATTGGAAACTTCTATTGACGGTGCAAAAGGTATCTTGTTAAACATCACTGGTAGCGAAGAATTAAGCTTATTTGAAATCAACGAAGCAGCAGAAATTATTTCTGAAGCAGCAGATCCAGAAGCAAATATTATCTTCGGTTCTGTTATCGATGAAAATGTTGGTGACAAAGTATTCATCACTGTTGTTGCTACTGGTTTTGGTGATCAAGGTTCTTCTAATGGTTTTGCTCGTAAAAGCCCATTTGGTGCTACAGGTAACTCTCCAGACGTACCAGCTTTCATGAAACGATAAGATTCTTATACAAGGAGGATAGTATGAAGAAAATCGTAGTAGCCACAGCAGTATTAGCTGCCTTTAGTGCTTCTGCATTTGCAGCTGCTGTTCCTGTGACAAAGATTAATGCCGGTGAAACAAAAGTTGCCGTTGAATATTCTCTATCTAAAAAAACTGCACAAGACATAAAACGTAAAGATGGCTTCGGTGTATCTGCACAACAAGGTATATCTGATAATTTAGCGGCACAATATTCTTTCAATAAAGTGAATCGTACGGGAACAGATATCAAAGATCACCAGTTAGCAGGTGCCTATGCGGTACATCCGAATGTTAATGTGTATGGTGCGGGTACTTATGTAGATATGGGACCTAAACAAAATGGATTTGGTTATCAAGCTGGTGTGATTGGACATACTCAATTAGCAGATAAAGTTGAAGGCTTTGCTAAAGTAGGTTTTGGTAATGACATTAAAGAAACCTATCAATTAGGTGCGTCCTATGGCTTGCGACCAGATATTGATTTGAATGTATATTATCAGTATGATCAATATAATATGAATCAAAACAAAGCCGATGTAAAAGGATTACATGCAGGTGTAGGATATTCTTTCTAATAGGAAAGTAAGGTATCTGTTGTAACAGTATATATCATATAAGGACTGTAGTGTATGAGATGTAACTCTGCACTACAGTTCTTTTGCTTTCCTTATATGACATATATGAACAGGCACTGTATGTAAACAATTAATTTGAAAAACAGGTTGACTATATGCAGTTTGATTAATTATAATAAGGGTGTAACAGAATGTAAGAATCATGTAAGCTTGTAAGATCCAGTATAACCCATACTATGGGGAGGAGGCGCTATGCATACACTATGTAAGGGCTTGACAAGTGTAAGGGAAATTCCTAATACCGTGATTGTACGTAATGTACAATTTAAACGAACTACAAGATCACCACAGTTACAAATTAACTATACCCCAAGAAAGCAAGAACATATAGTGACTGTTTGTAATTCAAAAGGCACCTTAGTGTCCACGATGTTAGAACGGTTTGATTCCTTAGAGAATCACCATAATGAAGTTTCATTGGGGGAAATGCCAAAGGTTTGGACAGGTGAATTGAAAGATAAAACAAGAACAAAGTTTGTGTTTACACCAGAATCAATTCTTGAGTTTGTCGATGCCATTCAAGATGATAATCCTATGTACCGAGAGGAAGTTCCTAGAGTACCAGAATTAATGGTTTTATCACATATGGCGCATCACGTATTAGATGAAACTATGTTACTTCAATTAGATATTACATTTTCTGCACCGTTTTATGGTGGAGATGTTATTTTAGTAGAAAAATTTATAATCCATTCAGAAAAGCATAGACAAATTGGTGAGTGTGAATTAGTTGGTACCCATGGTGGTCGTGCCCATTGTAAATGGATTTATGAAGAGGAGTTAGTGAATGTTAAAGACTAGAGATTTGACAAAAATGGCCTTATTAGTGGCATTAGTTTGTGTAATGGCACAATTATCGATTCCCAACCCTATGGGTGTGGGGATGATTTCCTTAATCACCATTGCATTATGTTTGATTGGTCTAATTTTGCCACCAAAACAAGCGTTTTTGACATTATTAGTCTACGTACTGCTAGGAGCAGTTGGATTACCTGTATTTACTGGATTTACTGGTGGTATGGGAAAAATACTTGGTCCTACAGGCGGATTTATTTTGATTTGGCCAATTGCTTACACTGCAGTGAGTTACTTAAAGGGAACACAAAAAAGTTTTCTTAGATATGCTGTGGTAGCTACGATAGTGAGTATTGTAATTACTTATGTAGCGGCAGTGCCGTATTTCATGTCTGTTGCAAATATACCATTCACTAGTGATGGATTACAAAAAGCTTTAGGAATTTTGTTCTATCCATTTATCATTGGTGACATTATTAAAGCAATTCTATCTGCATGGATTGCTACCAAAATTAAGTTTTAATTTTGTATGTAGAATGGCGATCAAATCCTTTTGGGTTTGGTCGCTTTTTTATTTTATAGATGTCAAAGAAGGTCCTATATCAATTAGTTATACTTTGAAAATCCTTTTACCAAGCAATTTCATAAATAAAGTTAGGATATATTTCTACATAAAATAGGTGCTTCTCTTATTTTTTACAAGTTTACTATATCTAATTAGCATACATGATATAGTGGTTTTTGTTGAAATTAACTACAAGATGTTGTAAACTGAATTTAGAGATACCTATTATAGGTACCGTGTAGTGTAAATCTAAAAGAAATACATTAGATAGGTAGACCCTTTACTAAGTGTCGGAAGAAAATAGTCATATTTTCGGTATTTATGTAAATGCCTAAACACTAAAAGATAAGTAAGAATTTTCTACATGTGTAGATATAAAATAGACAGAGCAGAAATTGCTCTTTTTATATGTCTAAATCTTGATTAAATATGCACTGCATATAATAATGTTTTGTTTATACATTGTATGTATAATTCATACTGAATCTAATATACGCCGTATAGTTTGCTATATCTGGTGTAATTAGTACATAGGAGGCTCTATTATGATACACGTGATAAAAAGAGATGGTACGATTGCTGATTTCGATAAAGAAAAAATTATTGTAGCTATAGAAAAAGCTATGCATAGTAGTACAGGAGTATATACGCCAGGATTGGCTTTAAAAATTTCTGATGAAATTGAGAGATATGCTGAAACAATGGGTCGGAATATTACCATTTATGCTATCGAAGATCAAGTGTACTATAAGCTTCTAGAAAATAATAATCCAGCTACAGCACGGGCTTATGAAAACTATAAAGCAGTACAAGCTTTCAAACGTGTAGAAAATACAACAGATAAAGATGTATTTGGTTTATTGAATAAATCTAATGTGGCAGTTCTTGATGAAAACTCAAACAAAGATGCATCCATTGTGTCCACACAGCGCGATTTAATTGCCGGAGAAGTAAGTAAAGATATTGCCCGTAGAAAGTTAATCCCGACAGATATTGTACAAGCTCATGATAGCGGGGCTATCCATTTCCATGATATGGACTATATCATCCAACCTATGTTTAATTGCTGTTTAGTCAATTTAGAAGATATGTTGACGAATGGTACCGTTATCAATGGGAAACGTATTGATACACCGAAGTCATTTCAAGTAGCCTGTACGGTAACGACACAAATCATTGCACAGGTTGCCTCTGGTCAATATGGTGGTCAAAGTATTAATGGGATTGATCGGATTTTGGCGCCGTACGTAAGAAAATCCTATGACAAATACTTAGAGTTGACTTTACAAGAGCAGGTCGAAGTGTATGGCATGGCTCCAGATACAGCAAAAGCAGAGGAAATTGCTTGGCAACGGACAAAAAAAGAAGTGAAAGATGGGATTCAAACTATCCAATATCAAATTAATACATTGATGACGACGAATGGACAAGCTCCATTTGTGACATTGTTCATGCACTTTGATCCGAATAGCGAACTAGCAAAAGAAGCTGCATTAATCGATGAAGAAATTTTAAAACAACGTATTCAAGGTATTAAAAATGAGGCAGATGTGTATATTACACCAGCCTTCCCTAAGTTGATATATGTATTAGATGAACATAATGTACACCCTAGCAGTGAATACTATTATTTAACAGAATTAGCTGCACAATGTACAGCAAAACGGATGTATCCAGATTATATTTCTGCTAAAAAAATGAAAGAAATCTACGAAGGTAATGTATTTGCGCCTATGGGATGCCGCTCTTTCTTATCTCCTTGGAAAAATGAAAAGGGCGAGTATGTATTTAATGGACGCTTTAATATAGGTGTGGTAAGTCTTAACTTGCCTCAAATTGGTATTCTAGCACAAGGTAAAGAAGATACTTTCTTTGAAATCTTAGAAAAACGATTAGGATTAGTTGAAAAAGCTTTATTATTCCGTTATGATTTGTTGAAAGATGTGACTAGTGATGTGTCACCGATTCATTGGCAATATGGAGCGATTGCTCGCTTACCAAAGGGTGCGCCAATTCGTCCTTTACTAGAAGGTGGATATGCAACGATTTCCTTGGGATATATCGGCCTATATGAGGCAACAAAGCTTATTGTAGGTACATCAAATACATCTGATGATGGACATCGTTTTGCTAAAAAAGTAATGGAACGATTGCACCGTGCTACCGAAGAATGGAAAGAGACTCACAATATTGGATTTGCTCTCTATGGTACGCCAGCTGAAAGTTTAACAAACCGATTCTCCTCCATTGATAGAGCACGTTTTGGGGAGATTCCGGATATTACCGACAAAGGTTACTATACAAATAGCTACCATGTGAACGTTCGCGAAGAAATCAATGTATTTGATAAATTTGCTTTCGAATCGGAATTCCAAAAATTATCTACAGGAGGATGTATTTCCTATGCAGAAATCCCTAATATGAACAACAATATTCCTGCTTTGTTGACGATGATGGAGTATATTTACGATACGATTTCTTACGCAGAATTTAATACAAAATCTGACTATTGTCATGAATGTGGATTTGATGGAGAAATTATCGTAAATGATAAGGTACAATGGGAATGCCCACGGTGCCATAATACGAACCGAGATACATTAACAGTCATTCGAAGAACTTGCGGTTACTTAGGTGAAAACTTCTGGAATGAAGGACGCACTAAGGAAATTAAAGATCGAGTTATGCACATTTGATACTATTATGAAAGAAGGATGTACCATGCGATACGGACAACTTAGACAATATGATATTGCCAATGGTGAGGGCATTCGTACATCCTTATTTGTCACTGGTTGCACCCATTGTTGCTATAATTGCTTTAATGAAGAATACCAAGATTTTACTGCTGGCCAAGAATGGACTGAATCGGATATAGAACGATTACTCTCTTATGTTATGGCTCCTGTATGCAGTGGATTGACCTTACTAGGGGGAGAACCGTTTCAAAATATTGACGGATTGGTACCATTAGTGGACAGAGTATTAGCAGTAGCTTCGGGCAAACCAATTTGGGTCTACTCTGGCTATACCTATGAAGAAATCATTGCTTGTCCTAATAAACGAACATTATTAGAGCGATGTCATATATTAGTAGACGGTAGATATGTAGATGAGTTACGCGATCCTGGATTAGCCTTTAGAGGAAGTAGTAATCAGCGCATTATCGATATACAAGCGTCCTTGCGACAAGGGGATATAGTGTTGTATATGGAATAGTAGATCTTAAGAATATAGGAATAGATATTTAGGAATACAAAAAGAGGAAAGTTGATTGGTTGATATCAACTTTCCTCTTTTTCGTGTGTTGTTACAGTTTGAAATTATATTGTTTTACACAATAGTTTGGCTAGTATCCCATACTTCGCCATCAGCATCTGGTAAGAATCCATATTCTTTAGTCCACAGTGTTTTGTATTTCACGGCTTGGTTATGGATTTTTGTAATCATTGTTTCGTCAGTGCGGATGACCTTAGCAGGGCTGCCCACGACTAAAGAGTATGGTGGGATTTCAGTGCCTTCTAGTACGAGGGCGCCTGCGCCGATGATGGATCCACGGCCGATGTGGCAACGACTAAGAACGATTGCTCCCATGCCCACTAATACGTGGTCCTCTATGGTAGAGGCATGGATGATGGCACTGTGACCAATAGTGACAAAGTCACCAAGGATACAAGCGTGGTCATCGTCTACGTGAAGTACAGAATTATCTTGTACGTTGGAGTATCGGCCTACAACGATTTTATTGACATCTCCACGGGCAGATACATTTTGCCATACAGAGGCATATTCTTTTAATTCTACATCGCCCGCAAGCTCAGCACCTGGCATAGCGTGACTTCTTGGATCTAATTTTGGATATTTTCCTTTAAATGGTAGCATACTATCCTCCTGTATAATGTATGTGTAGATGAACTATTACGGACTATTATAACTTAGACCGCAAACCAAAGAAATGTATACACATAATAGATGTAATTGTACCAGCTAGTAACCGCAAAAGATTAGATAAAGCGTTGTGCTTGTTTAATTGCTTCTTTTGCCTCTGCTACAACAGACTCTACGATAGTTTTCGCAGGTTCTACTTTTGTCAAACGGTTTAAGCCTTGTCCAACTTGAACAACGCCGTTAATAGTGTCACCGTCAACAGCGGCTTTTTTATTCGTGCCGATTGCCATTTCTGTTAACTCACTTTTTGGAGCACAATTGTATTCAGCTTCTAAATAACGAGTTGTGAACTCACTTTTAAGACCACGTACACCGTGATTGAAAGTAAGTCCCGTTACTGTGGAGTCTGTATCAGTAGCATTGATAATAGCATCTTTACAATTTTGATGCATTTTACATTCTTCCGCTAAGATAAAGCGAGAACCCATTTGTACACCAGAGGCGCCCATAGTAAGACCAGCAGCTAAACCACGTCCGTCCACGATGCCGCCCGCGATAACAACAGGAATATCTACTTCTGGTACAACGTTTTCTAGTAAAGCCATTGTTGTTTGTGTACCAATGTGGCCACCAGCCTCTTGGCCTTCGATGATGAGGGCATCGGCGCCAGCTGCAGCTACGCGCTTAGCCAATTTTACATTTGGTACCACAGGGATGACTTTGATGCCTGCTGCATGTAATGGTTCAATGAAAGGTACAGGATTGCCGGCGCCTAATGTAACAAACGCAGGTTTCTCTTCTATGATAATAGCTAAGATATCATCTAAGTTTGGTGCCATTAACATTAAGTTTACACCAAATGGTTTGTCCGTTAACGATTTGCATTGACGGATTTCTTGGCGTATCCACTCTGTGTCACGACCGCCGGTAGCGATAACGCCAGTAGCTCCAGCGTTGGCAACGGCAGCTGCTAAGGTGTGCTCAGATGTCCAAGCCATAGCACCTTGAATGATAGGATACTGAATACCTAATAATTCTGTTAACTTAGTTTTCATAATTCCTCCTATATACAATATCATTCCTTAGAATGACAAAGACTTTCAACATGCTTTCATTATAGCCTAATAGTATGAAAAAATATAGTTGCTATAAAAGATGTGAAAAACAATGTATAATATAGATATGCCCATCGTGGCCATCATGGATATGTAATATAAGGAAATGTATAAAGGAGGATATATGAAAAAATCTTGGATTATTGGTTTAGGCATTATTGGAGTTATTTTAATTTGGATATTCAGCTCCTATAATGGTCTCGTACAAACAGAAGAGCAAGTAAATGGTCAATGGGCGCAAGTGCAAACACAATTGCAACGACGTTCTGATTTAATTCCTAATTTAGTCAATACCGTAAAAGGTTACGCCAGTCATGAAAAGGAAACAATTCAAGCGGTAGCAGATGCGAGAGCTAAATTAGGAGGTGCAAAAACAGTGGAAGAAACAGCGAAAGCCAATCAAGAGTTAAGTAGTGCCTTGAGTCGTTTGCTAGTGGTTGTAGAAAATTATCCGAATTTAAAAGCGGATGCTAACTTTAGAGCCTTGCAAGATGAATTAGCAGGAACTGAAAATCGTATTGCTGTAGCACGGAAGGATTACAATGGTAGTGTACAAGCCTATAACATGAAGATTCGTACCTTACCAACTTCTCTCATTGCAAGCCCAATGGGATTTCAAGTAAAACCATATTTCGAAGCAGACCAAGGAGCACAAAGCGCACCTAAAGTACAATTTTAGTTTGAATTTTCTACTATTTAGAGGTAGGGATAGCGGACTATTAATATTTACTTAAGGAGATAGAATGGGAAAAACATATAGATGGACTGCTATATGCAGCGGTCTATTAGTTACAATACTATTGTTCTTTAATAGCTTATCTGTGCTTGCCTTAGATGTGCCCAGTCCACCTAAGAATGGATATGTATTAGATCAAACTCAAACTTTGACAAAAGAAGAAATATATACCATGAACCGCATGGGATTAGAATTACAAAAGAAGACGAAAGCGCAAATTGCCGTCTTAATAATTCCCACCTTAGATGGTGAGGATGTATCAGATTACGCGAATCGAGTATTTCGTGCCTGGGGGATTGGAGACAAAGAGAAAAATAATGGCGTGCTGTTTTTAGTTGCCCTAAAAGACAAGCAAATGCGTATAGAGGTAGGCTATGGATTAGAAGGTGCTATCAACGATGCAAAGGCTGGTGAAATGCTAGATACCTATGCAATACCATACTTTCAAAAAGAGAAATTTGGTACTGGCGTAACAGAAACATACCGGGTGTTAGTTGGTGAAGTCAGCAAAGAATATGGAGTGACTATCGATGGCAGCAAAAATTATGAAAAACAAAATACTATTGAACTAAGTCCATTTCAAATCTTGTTGATTGCCATTGGTATAATTTTCTTAATCATAGTGGATATGACATTCTTTGGCGGTACTATTATACAATCGATTCTATGGATCCTAGCTTCCAGTCGTGGAGGTGGCGGTGGTCGTTCTAGTGGAGGCGGTTTTGGCGGATTTGGCGGAGGCTCCTCTGGAGGCGGCGGAGCCAATCGGCGATGGTAATGTCTAGATAATTAATTGCTGTAGACTATTGAGATACACAGTCTATTTGTTATGCGTAGTTTGCAAATAAATATCTCAAAAAAACATAGAAAATGATTGAGAATATATTGAAAGTTTTCGATTGTAGTGGTATACTGTTTACAGATGAAGTATCTGAGAAAAAATCTTTTAGTACGAAAGGTGGTGCACATAATGGATAAAAAATACGTATGCGTAGTATGCGGTTGGATTTATGACGAAGCTGTTGAAGGCGTAAAATTCGAAGATCAACCAGATGATTACCTTTGCCCAGTTTGTGGGGTTGGTAAAGACCAATTCGAAGAAATGTAATTAATTTTTCGATAAATTAATCCACATACATAAGGGCTCTCCAAAAGGAGAGCTCTTTTTCACGTGAGGGTCAACTGCTATGTCTTGTATGAGTTTCATGAAAACTTAACAACATATAGGGCTAGTATTTGACAAAGATAGTATAGGTAGCTATAATAGTATAGTCGAGGTAAAATTATGAAACTGCAAGTAGAGCAAGCAAAAGAACAGATTGGACGAGTAGTCCCTTTTCTATGTACGACATCAGGTGATGATCTTGGTGACGTATCTGCTTTTCCTTGGAGCCGTCATGATATAACCATTAGTGGTGAGCTTCGTTATGATGGTCAACATTATGTGGTGAATGGTACCATAACAACAAATGGACAATATGAGTGCTCAAGATGCTTAACCGATACTAATTATACCCATACTGTTCCATTTGAAGAGACTTTTGGTGTTACACATTCCAACTATGGAGACGATGATATCATTTCTTTCGATGGGGAAGAAATTGATTTAACGGAGACCATTCGGGAAACATTAATCATCAATGAGCCCTCTCAAGTGTTATGTCAGGATGATTGCAAAGGATTGTGTGTTCAGTGTGGAGCTAATCAAAATGTTTCACCATGCTCTTGTGAATCCTTTGTGGTAGATCCTCGATTAGCAGTGCTAAGAACATTGCTGAAGGAAGAAAATGATGATTAATACCTAGTGATTATGTTAAGGAGGTGCAGATAATGGCAGTACCAAAGCGTAGACTTTCCAAATGCCGTCGCGATCGTCGTCGTGCTAACTGGAAATTAGAAGTACCTGGTTATGTAGCTTGTCCACAATGTCACGAACCAATGATGCCGCATCGCGTTTGCCCAACATGTGGTTCTTACAAAGGAGAACAAGTAGTTTCTAAAAATGCGTAATAGGAACGAATGAGAAGACCTTGTAAACTATTGTTTACGAGGTCTTTTTTGCATGCATTTTACAGCTAATTATGATATAATAAAGAAACATTAATATATAACTCAAGTGATGATTATACGAGGTGACATTATGTTAAGAGATACAATTCTAGTAACAGGACACAAGAGTCCAGATACTGACTCTATTTGTTCTGCTATTTCCTATGCAAACTTAAAAAATCAAATGGGATTTGTGGCACAACCAATTTGTGCTGGTCAAGCTAATAAGGAAACATCCTTTGCTTTGAAGTATTTTGGTTTTGAACATCCAGAAATTGTAACTTCTTTTGCTGTAACTGTAGAAGATGTACTAGAAACAATTCCTGCAGTTGATGTAAAAGCAACCTTACAAGATGTGTTAGCATGGCGTAAACAATATGAAATGAACCGTATTCCAGTTGTAGAAAATGGTACTACTTATGTCGGTACGATTACAGCACAGCGTTTGATTGATGCTTTAGAAGCTGCTATGGGTGGTAACTCTAGTGTTACAGCTGGTGAAATCTGCACAAAAACTTCTTGCCAAGTGATTAGCAAAGAAACTAAATTGCGTGATTTCAAAGCTAATTCTCATATCGGTGGATATCCAGTAGTAGATAATGGTACATACTTTGGTATCATTCGTTCTAATGTGGAAGCACCAAAGCAAAAAACTAAAGTAGTGTTGGTAGACCACAATGAAAAAGTACAAATTATTGATGATATTGAAGAAGCAGAGTTAATCGAAAATATTGATCACCATCGCATTGGTGGATTGGTCACAGATAACCCGATTTTCATTCATTATGAAACTGTAGGATGTACTTGTACAATTCTTGCTAATTTATACTGGCAATATAGTCAAGAGATTCCTAAAAACATTGCAGGTTTAATGTTATCTGCCATCATTTCTGATACAGTATTATTCCGTTCTCCTACTTGCACTGAAAAAGATAAAGAAACAGCAAGAAAATTAGCTGACATTGCCGGTGTGAACTTAGAAGAATATGGCATGGAATTATTAAAAGCTGGTTCTGATGTATCCGATTTTTCTGATGAAAAAATCGTACGTACAGATTTAAAAGAATTTGAAGCAAATGGTAAAATTATTAGTATTGGTCAAATCCAAGTGATGGATACAACAGATATTTTAGGTCGAAAGGGATGCTTGTTAAAAGCTATGGAAGAGTTACGTAATGCTAACAACTATAGCGCATCTTATTTGATGATTACCAATATCTTAACAGAAGCCACAAACTTAATTTTTGTTGGCGATGCGAATGATGTGGTAGCAGCCGCATTTAATGCACAACCTGTGGACAATGAAGTATATTTAGAACATACATTATCCCGTAAAAAACAAATAGTGCCACCAATCGTGAGTGCTATGAAAGGCTAATTTATCATAGGGGGTGCGTTGTAATAAAACACAGCGCACCCTTGTTATATGCAAGAGAGGTATTATGATATTTGACGGTTTAAATAAAGAGCAACAAGAGGCAGTATACGCAACAGAAGGGCCTCTTCTTATATTAGCTGGCGCTGGATCAGGCAAAACACGAGTGTTAACATATCGTATCGCCTATTTGTTGACACAAGGGGTAAGCCCCTATGAAATTTTAGCGATTACTTTTACCAATAAAGCGGCTAAAGAGATGAAAGAGCGTGTGGAAACCTTAGTGGGAGATACAGCGCACCGTATTTGGCTTAGCACATTCCATTCCTTTTGTGCAAAATTTTTACGTTTTGAGCTAGATTCTTTTATGGGATATAGTAAAAACTTTTCTATTTATGATTCCAGCGACTCTCAGGCTGTTATCAAACAGGCTATTAAAGCTTTAAATTTGGACGATAAATATTATCCTGTAGGGGCTATGCAATCACAGATTAGTGATGCGAAAAATAGAATGAAACTAGCTAAAGATTTTCGCAGTGAAGCTCGTGACTTTTATACGCAACAAGTGTCTAAGGTATATGATTATTATGAAGCAGAATTGCGTAAAAATAATGCTTTAGATTTTGATGATTTATTGCTAGTAGCTGTTAAATTATTACAGGAAAATTCAGCTGTATTAGAAAAATATAGTCATCGATTCCGGTACATTATGATTGATGAGTATCAAGATACAAACCATGCGCAATATACGTTAGCATCGTTACTAGCCTCTAAATGGAATAATTTATGTGTGGTAGGTGATGTGGATCAAAGTATTTATGCTTGGCGTGGTGCAGATATTCAAAATATTTTAGATTTTGAAAAGGATTATCCTAAAGCAATGCTTATTAAATTAGAGCAAAATTATCGGTCTACAAAAACGATTTTAGAGGCGGCTAATGCTGTTATTGATTACAATGAAGGGCGCCCTAAAAAAGTCTTGTGGACAGATAAAGATGATGGGGCTAAAATCCGTCATTTTGAAGCTCAGTCGGAGCAAGAAGAAGGAGCTTTCATAGGAGACACCATTAAAAAGCAAAAGGAAATTCATAATCGTAGTTATGGAGACATGGCTATTTTATATCGTACGAATGCTCAGTCTCGCGTGCTAGAAGAATCCATGATTAAACGTGGTATTCCTTACACCATGGTAGGGGGTACGAAGTTCTATGATCGTAAAGAAATTAAAGATGTGTTGGCCTATTTACGTATATTAATCAATCCATTTGATGATATTTGCTTACAACGCATCATCAATGTGCCAAAACGTAGTATTGGATTAACTACAGTCGGTAAATTACAGGATTTTGCAAGAGAAACGAATAATTCTCTCTTTATGACCTTGAGTCAATTGAATCAAATTCCTACGATAAAAGGTAAAACGAAAGAAAAATTAGAAGATTTTATGGGCTTAATTTTTACCTTAGTCAATGAGGGAACAGAGCTTTCCGTACAAGGTATTCTTGAGGCTGTATTAGATCGGACTGGATATGTAGTGGAATTGGAGAATAGTACAGACCCACAAGACCAAGCTCGGTTGGAAAATATTGGTGAGTTGGTATCGGTAGCGAAGGAGTTTATGGATACAAATCCAGAAGGCACTTTGCAAGATTTCTTGGAGCAAGTAGCGTTGGTGAATGATGTAGATTCCTTTGAACAAGAAGAATCAAAAGTGACATTAATGACGTTGCATGCAGCGAAAGGTCTTGAGTTTCCGGTGGTATTTTTAGCTGGCTTAGAAGAAGGATTATTCCCGCATAGCCGTACGCTAATGAATCCAGAAGAGGTGGAAGAAGAGCGCCGTATTGCTTATGTAGGGATTACTCGTGCCGAAGAAGAGTTATATGTATCCAACGCTACAACACGGACTGTATTTGGCAAAACTACGGGGTATTTACCATCTCGTTTCTTGAAAGAAATTCCTAGTGAACTCATGGAAGAAGTACGTCCAAAACGGACTGTTAAGGAAGAATTACAACGAAATGTACCATTCCATCAATCTGTAGCGAATCGACCTGTTACAAAACCGATGATTCGTAATCCACAAGTAGTAGATTGGACTGTGGGAGATATTGCTATTCATGCTAAATGGGGAGAAGGGACTGTTGTGGATGTGGTCGGTGAAGGGGCTAATGTAAAGTTAAAAATTGAGTTCCCTACACAGGGATTGCGTCAAATTATGGCTAAGTTCGCTCCTATACGAAAAAAATAAGGAAATCACACAATGAGTATTAAAGAAGACATTCAACAATTACAAAAAGAATTGGCTCATCATGCGTATTTATATTATGTAAAAAATGCGCCTGTTATTTCGGACTATGATTATGATGTGTTGTATCGAAAATTAGTGGAACTAGAAACAGCCCATCCAGAATATATTGTGTCTACCTCCCCTACACAACGTGTGGGAGCCAAGGTGGAAGGTAGCTTTAAAAAAGTAGTGCATGGACAACGTATGCTTAGCTTAAGCAATGTATTCAATGATGTTGAAGTAGAGCAATTTGGTTTACGTTGTGAAAAAGAGCTAGGACATATTCCGCAATATGTAGTGGAATTAAAGATTGATGGTTTGGCAGTTAACTTACATTATGAAAATGGTCTTTTTGTACGTGCTGTCACACGTGGTGATGGTCGTGTAGGGGAAGATGTAACAGACAATGTAAAAACTATTCAGTCTATTCCATTGGTCATTGAAAATGCACCTCCTTTCATTGAAATTCGTGGGGAAGCCTATATGCCGCATAGGGAGTTCAAACGCATCAATGAAGAAAGAGAAGAAGCTGGCTTACAAACTTTTGTCAATCCACGTAATGCGGCTGCTGGTTCCTTGCGCCAACAAGACCCGGCTATTACGGCTAGTCGAAACCTAGATTTTTTTGCCTATGCTATCGGCTCTTCAGAGGGATCGTCTATCCATACGCAATATGACTTATTGCAACAGTTAGAAACTTTCAAATTTCATGTCAATCCACATTATAAACTGTGCCATTCTATTGCAGAGGTGGTAGAACATATTCATTACTGGGAGGTAGAACGTCATCAGTTACCATATGATACAGATGGTATGGTCATCAAAGTGAATGATTTTGAAGACCAGGAAACTTTGGGTACCACGGCGAAGGATCCTAAATGGGCGACTGCATTTAAGTACCCACCAGAAGAAGTAGAGACCATCGTCAAAGATATTACCATCAATGTAGGGCGTACAGGGGTGTTGACGCCAACGGCAGAATTAGAATCTGTTTTTGTATCGGGTACTAATGTATCTCGTGCCACCTTACATAATGAAGACTTTATTAAAGAAAAAGACATTCGCATTGGTGATACGGTGCGCATTCATAAGGCGGCTGAAATTATTCCAGAGGTAATTTCTGTGGTGGTAGATAAACGAAAATCAGATTCTGTGCCTTACGAAATGCCCAATGTTTGCCCAGTTTGTGCAGCTCCTACAGTGCGCCGTGAAGGGGAAGTGGCTATCTATTGCAGCAATGAGCATTGTCCAGCGGTAGAGAAGGAAGGTATCATTCATTTTGCCTCCCGTGATGCCATGAATATCGATGGATTAGGTCCTAGTATTGTAGAAGCGCTAGTTACGAATCATCGTATTGAAACGGTAGTGGACTTGTATCATTTGAAGGAAGAGGACATTACATCTTTAGAACGCATGGGTAAAAAGTCGGCGCAAAACTTACTAAAAGCGATTGACGATTCAAAACAACGTGGCTTAGGTCGTGTGTTATTTGGGTTAGGGATTCGCCTTATTGGTGCTAAAGCAGGACAGACCATTGCAAAATACTTTACTTCCATCGATAGCTTACTGAATGCAACTATGGATGAGTTGATAAGTATCGATGAAATTGGACCGACTATGGCAAAAAGTTTGGTGGAATATTTCGGAAATGAACGAAATCGCCAAATAATAGAGGGTTTACGTAGTGCTGGTGTACGGTTAGAAGAGGAAGTACAGGAAGCTGCTGGTAATGAACTGGAAGGTCAAATCATTGTCTTGACAGGTAAACTCACTTCCATGGGGCGTACTGAAGCAGGGGCTATCTTAGAAGCTCATGGAGCGAAGGTAACTGGTTCTGTGAGTAAAAAAACTACCTTGGTCATTGCTGGTGACGATGCAGGTAGTAAATTAACAAAAGCGGAACAATTGGGTATCCCTGTGATGGATGAACAAGGATTATTAGATTTAATCAAGGATTTCTAAGCTATCTATTGATAATGAGGTAGTTTTTCCTCTATAATAAAACGATAAGCTTAGAAAGGTTATATACATGGCACATACAACATTATTAGAATACTTTCAAGAACATACAAGTTCACATCCTTTTGAGGTGCTACATCATGTTACCCTTAAGAATGTGTCACCAGGACATGTGGAACTAGACTTTCACAGTGAAGAACAGTTACATAACAATCCACGAGGCGATGTGTATGGTGGGGTGCATTTGAGTTTGTCAGATTATCTTATGGGATTGGCTTGTATTACATTAGGAAAACAAGTGACAACGGCGCAAATCAATGGCAATTTTGTGAAATCATTGCCTAAAAATGCTAGAATCCACGGTGTTTCCAATGTGGAACACAAAGGTCAAAGTACGATGGTTACATCTTGTCGTTTGTATAACGATATGGGAGAACTTGTCTATATGGGAAGTGGAACTTTTATGGTTCTTGACGATTTGGTATTACCAGAATTACCATGGTCGTTGTTAGATGAAGAATAGTTGGAGGATAGGAATCAATGAAAGAACAATTGCAAGCATTGCAAGAGAAAGCAATCGCCCAAATTCAAGGGGCTAGGAACTTGCAGGAATTACAAGATATTCGTGTTACCTATTTAGGTAAAAAAGGGGAAGTGACATCTTTATTAAAAGGACTGGGTAAACTATCTCCAGAAGAACGTCCTGCTATGGGGGCCTTGGTAAATACAGTTCGTGTAGCGTTGGAAGAAGCTTTAGATGAAGTGCAACAAAAAATGGAATCTGCTGTACTTTCAGCTAAATTACAACAAGAAACCATTGATATTACCTTACCAGGTCGTCCTGTTCGTAAAGGACATTTACATCCATTAACGCAAATCAATGAAGAAATCGAACAATTCTTTGTGTCTATGGGCTATGCTGTAGAAGAAGGTCCTGAGATTGAGTCGGACTATTTTAACTTTGAATGCTTGAATTTAGCTGCAGATCATCCAGCTCGTGATATGCAAGATTCTTTCTATATTACTGATTCCGTATTACTTCGTACCCATACATCTCCAGTGCAAGCAAGAACATTGCAAGGTAGTGAAAAAAATGCACCTATCCGTATGATTGCGCCAGGAAAAGTATATCGTTGGGACTATGATGCGACGCATTCTCCGGTATTCCATCAAGTGGAAGGTCTTGTAATTGACAAGCATATTACCTTCTCTGACTTGAAAGGAACATTGGAATTGTTCTTGAAACACATGTTTGGTGAAGATACAGCGGTTCGTTTCCGTACAAGTTTCTTCCCTTTCACAGAACCAAGTGCAGAAGTAGATATTTCTTGTTGCATGTGCCACGGTGAAGGATGCCGTGTATGCTCTCATACAGGGTGGTTAGAAATTCTTGGTTGCGGTATGGTACATCCAAATGTATTGAAATTGAATGGTTACGATCCAAGTGAAGTACAAGGTTTTGCCTTTGGTATGGGCGTAGAACGTATTGCAATGTTAAAATATGGTATTAATGATTTACGTTTATTCTATGAAAATGATAAACGTTTCTTGACGCAATTCTAGGAGGTTATCGTGAAAGCTAGTTTACAATGGATGAAAGACTATGTATCTGTGAATATTGGCGAGAACCCTCAAGAGTTTGCAGATGCCTTAACACAAGCAGGTATTCCAGTGGAGGAAGTGATCCACTGTGATACAGGTATTAAAAAGATATACACAGGAAAAATCGTAGAAATTACGAAACATCCTGATGCAGATAAATTACAAGTGTGCCAAGTAGAATGCTTAACAGAAGAAGGGGAGCCGGTTACGAAACAAATCGTAACAGCTGCTACTAATGTGGCAGTGGGACAAATTGTTCCTGTAGCGTACCATAAATCTCGTTTAGCAGATGGTACAGAAATTAAAAAAGGCAAACTTCGTGGAGAAGTGTCGGAAGGCATGTTCTGTTCTGTAGCGGAGTTCGGTTTATCTACCGATGTAGTGTTACCAGAAGAAGCGACTGGTATTTATATCTTCCCTGAGGGTACAGCTATTGGACAAGATGTAAAAGAAGTGTTAGGTCTTACTGATGTAGTGTACGAATTTGAACTAACACCAAATCGTGCAGATTGTTTCTCCATGGTGGGCCTAAGCCGAGAATTTGCCGTATTAGGTAAGTCAGAAACTACTTTCCCAGAGGTAACAGTACCAGAAGAAGGGGCGTCTATTGAAGGTCGTTTGAATATCTCTATTGACGACACTGAGTTGTGCTCTCGTTTTATGGGACGCTTGATTGAAAATGTAACAGTTCAAAAATCTCCATTATGGTTGCAAAATCGTTTGCGCAATTGCGGCATTCGTCCTATCAATAATGTGGTGGACGTAACGAACTATGTGATGTTGGAGTTAGGTCAACCAATGCATGCGTACGACTATGATCATCTACATGGACATAGTTTAGTGGCTCGCAAAGCAACAGCAGGCGAAGTGATTCAAACCTTAGATAGCAATGATCGTACATTAACAGATACTATGCTTGTTATCGCTGATGCTACTCGTCCTGTAGGGGTTGCTGG
Source organism: Veillonella sp. VA142 (assembly GCF_003992135.1). Classification (GTDB taxonomy): domain Bacteria; phylum Bacillota; class Negativicutes; order Veillonellales; family Veillonellaceae; genus F0422. The sequence continues at coordinate 178,065 of NZ_RQVN01000001.1, forward strand.
CGTCATGGGTGGTGCTGATAGCGAAGTGTCCAATGCAACAACAACAGTAGTATTAGAAGCTGCTGTATTCAATGGTGCCTCTATTCGCCGCACGTCTCGTGCATTAGGCTTGCGGTCTGAAGCCTCTGGTCGTTTTGAGCGCGGTGTGAATAGTGAAATGACTCCGTTAGCATTAGATAGAGCTGCTCAATTGTTGTTGGAAATCACACCAGGTTCTACAGTAGCAAAAGGCGTTATCGACGTGTACGCAACACCGAAAGAAGTGCGCACAGTGTCTTTCACAAGCACAGCTGTCAATGCGTACTTAGGAACTGATATCGATGAAGCAGAAATAATTAGCATTTTGCGTACTTTATCTTTCACAGTGGAACAAGAAGGTGACCTATTAGCCGCTACGGTTCCATCTTGGCGTGATGATGTAACAGGTATGCCAGATATTGCGGAAGAAGTGGCACGTATTCATAATTATGATGAAATTCAACCAACGACACCATTGGCACGTATCCAAACTGGTACTGTGTCGCCAATGCATGCTTTGGTACATGATGTGAAACACAGCTTAGCAGCTGCTGGATTAGATGAAATTATTACTTTCAGTTTCATGCATAAAGATAGTTTACAAGATTTGTTGATTCCTGAAACAGATAGCAGACATCAAGCGATTCCTATTCTGAATCCTATTTCAGAGGAATTCCCAGTGATGCGTACTACATTGGTGCCTAGCGTGTTGGAAACTGCAAAACGCAATGTAGCGCAAAAGAATTTAGATTTAGCAGTTTTTGAAGTGGCTGCTGTGTATGAACCTAAGGCATTGCCACTTACAGAATTGCCAAAAGAACGCATGATGGCAGCGGGAGTTATTTTAGGCAAATGGGATCGCCAAGAATGGAATGTACCGGCTAGAAATGTAGATTTCTATGATCTAAAAGGTATTATTGAATCTGTATTAGCAAATCTTGGTGTTGAAGAGTATGCAATCAGCCGTAGCAAAGAACATTATTTACATCCAGGTGTGAGTGCTAGTATCTCCGTAGAGGGTGTTGAAATCGTACGCTTTGGTGAATTACATCCACAAGTAGCAAGTCATTATGACATTAGTGGTAAAGCATATTTATTTGAAATGGATTTAGAAGCATTGTTACAACTGAACCGCAAAGGAATTTCTTTCACAGGTATTTCTAAATTCCCAGGTACAAGCCGTGACTTGGCCATTGTGGCACCAAACACAGTACAAGCGGGTGACATCTTGGCAGTGATGCAAGAAGAAGGCGGCCAGTATATAGAAACTGTTCGTATCTTTGATGTATATGAAGGAGAACATATTCAAGAAGGATATCGAAGCTTAGCCTATACGTTATCTTTCCGTTCTCATGAAGGAACATTGGTAGATGCTGATATTGATGATAGAATCCAAGCGATTTTAGCAAGATTAGCTGACAAAGGTTGTACATTACGATAGAACGCAAATCCTACGGGATGTATAGAATCGGTCATCTCTTTCAGGGATGACCGATTTATTATAAGGAGTTATGATGGAATTATTAGCCCCAGCAGGGACAATGGAAAACTTCATGGCAGCCCTTGAGGCAGGGGCTGATGCCATTTATTTAGGCGGTAAAGTATTTAATGCGCGCTCACATGCAGGAAATTTTGACTATGATGAGCTACGAGAAGCATTACGTTTAGCACATATATTACAAGTAGGTATTTATGTAACCGTGAATATTCTAGTAGGTGACCGTGAAAGCAAAGCCTTGGCAGAGCACTTACGTGAGTTAGAACACATCGGTGTAGATGGTATTATTGTGCAAGATCTTGGCGTTGCAAGAATTTCACGACAAGTAGCACCTACCTTAGAATTACATGGTAGTACGCAAATGACAGCTGCTAATTTGGAGACTGTACAATTTTTAGAACGATTGGGATTTACACGAGTGGTTCTATCTAGGGAACTGAGCCTAGATGAGATCCGCCATATCTGTGCACATGCGAAGGCTGAAATTGAAGTCTTTATTCATGGAGCTCTTTGCATTTCTTATTCTGGACAATGTTTGATGAGTAGCTTTATTGGTGGACGCAGTGGAAATAGAGGTTCTTGTGCACAGCCTTGTCGGTTACCTTATCAACTGGTTTCCTTAGATGGTGAACAAATTACCCATGATAAAGAGACTTATATCATGAGCCCTAAGGACTTGAACTATAGTGCATATATGAAAGAGCTTATCGAAGCAGGTGTCGCTTCATTCAAAGTAGAAGGACGCATGAAAAAGGTATCCTATGTGCATGAAGTGATCGGTACATATCGGACTATTATCGATAGATCTGGACAAGCCACAGAGGCTGATTTTGCTCGTTTAGAAGAAGGATTCAATCGTGGGTTTTCTACTGCCTATTTAGAAAATAATGGCTCTAAGTCCATGATGACTATTAGTGCTCCTAACCATTTGGGTAAATACCTTGGGAAAGGGCATGTCAAAGGACGTACCTTAACGATAGAAACTACAGAAATAATCAATGTGGGAGATTTACTGAAGGTGATTTCCCATACCGGTGATGTGCACTATATTACAGTTTCTGCAGATATGATAAGCCAACGTGGTGTTTACAAGATTCCTCTTACTGAAAATATGGAATCTGGCAAGGTATACCGTGCCAGTCAAGGTGGATATACAAAACAGCGGGGATTGAAAGATTTTACTCGTAAATACAAAACCTATATGTTCTTATATGGCGAAGAAGGTAGTACTGTTTCATTGACAATGATGTTAGAGTCTGGTCAAACGGTTACGGTTACTGATGAATATGTATTACAAATAGCTAATAACAAACCCACGTCAACGGATAAAATTATGGAACAATTAGGCCGTTTAGGAAATACATTATTTGATTTAGATCATGTAACGGTTCCAGATGGGCTTTTTATGTGGCCTAGCAGTGTCTTAAATAACCTTCGTAGAAGTGCTGTAGAAGCTATGGAAGAACTGCTTATCGGTCAATACGTAGAATCCTGGGAAACTCGTAAAAAGAATTTGCCGCATGGCATGGAATTACTAGGAGACATGACTAAATCCGTAGGTCAAGTGTTAGGATTTACTCAAATTTCTACCTTAGAATCTGATACAAAATACTTAGAAATCCTAGTGGATTCTGTAGAAAGTGTTCAGCAGGCAGTCAAGACACCAGTGGACCGCATTGTATTTGGAGATCCATTACACAGAATCCCCGTGACTCAGACCGCTTATGAGGAGATTGTACAGCTTTGTCGAGATGCTAAGAAAGATATTATCTTCAGTACCCCAAGGGTAATCAAGGATAATGAAAGCACAGCTTTCAGAGATATGCTGTCCTATATGGTACAAGCAAAGCCCGATGGGATTCGAGTCCATTTCTTGGGCGCTTTAGAAGTATTACATCAACTGGGATATAAAGGAATTGTGGAAGGTGATACAGGATTACAAACGTTCAACTCGCATACCTTAAGTATCTTGAAAGATTTAGGGTTTACTACTACCAACGTATCCTTAGAAGCTACCTTGCATCAAATGAATACAATGGCGAGTAAAAATATTATGCCTATTGGAGCTATTGTGCAGGGTCGTGTAGAATTGATGATTTCGGAATATTGTCCTATCAGTAGTTTTGCAGGTACTGGCTATAAACGGGGTTGTCCATTAGTGTGTACGAAACGAGACTATGCGTTACAGGATAGAAAAGGGGAAGTGTTCCCTATCTATACAGATCCCTTCTGTCGCACTCATATCATGAATAGTCGTGAGTTAGACATGAAAAGCTATATCGATGATTTGCGTCGTTCTGGATTACAACGTCTAATCATTGATGGAAGACAACGAAGCCCTCAATGGATTGTTAACGAGGTGAGTATGTATCATCAGTTACTAGAGGGGTCTATGAAAGCACCAAGCAAAGAGGGAGCTACTCATATCACACGGGGGCACTTTTTTAAAGGAATTTTAGGGGAATCATAATGAATAGTGAACAAATCTTAGACTTTCAACATATACGGCAAAAGCTAGCAGATGTGTGTTCTTCTGCGATAGCTAAAGAATATGCACTAAATTTGCAACCGATGCACAACCGTCAAAAAATTGAAGATGCTCTAGATGAAACAGTGGAAGCTATGCGCTCTTTAGAGCAAGAAGTGGAGCAACCCATCAGTGGCACGAAAGATATTCGCACAACTTGTACGAAAAGTCGCAAAGAAATTATTTTGACTCGTGAAGAACTTTGGGACTTGCATACCACTATCTTGGCATATAATCGAATGCATCGTTTTTTTAAAGAAAAGTATTTGCTCTACCCATTACTATCTTTGTGGGTACAGGATTTGCCAAGTCATGATAAGCTGACTAAGCGATTTGAACGAACTTTTGATGCCTACGGTGTGTTATTGGATAGCGCTACACCCAAACTACAACAGTTGCGTATGACCATGAGCCGCACCAAAAATACTATCAAAAATGACTTACAAAGAATATTGCAGGACAAGGATAATCAAAAATATTTTCAAGAAGCCATTGTTACTATGCGTAATAATCGCTACGTCATTCCTGTAAAACAAGAATATCGAGGAGCATTTCCTGGTCTTATCCATGACAGATCTGCGACAGGTGCCACTTTATATATTGAGCCCATGCGATTAGTGGACTTAAATAATGAATTGCAGGAAGCTACCTTGGCAGAAGAACAAGAAGTACTTCGTATCTATAAAGAATTAACAGAACTCGTACGAGCTCATGCAGATACATTATTGGATGCTTGTAAACGTGTATCCCATGTAGAATTTGTCTATGGAAAAGCAGAATTAGCCATACGGATGAAAGCTGTCCGTGCCACGATTAGTCAAGGTCGAGAGGTAAACCTACTACAAGCTCGCCACCCTATGCTCGCTCCTAATGTAGTCGTGCCTACTACCATTACGTTGGGGACGAAATATCGCATTTTGCTGATTACCGGTTCTAACACTGGTGGTAAAACGGTATCGTTAAAGACTTTGGGGCTATTGGCATTGATGAACCAGAGTGGATTATGTATTCCAGCGGACAGTGGGTCTACGTTACCAATTTTTCACCATATCTATGCAGACATTGGAGATGAACAAAGCATTGAAGCCAGCTTGAGTACTTTTTCAGCTCATATGACACAAGTGATTGGAATTTTAAAAAGGGTGGGTCCCAATGATTTAGTGCTTCTTGATGAGTTGGGGTCTGGTACAGATCCAGAGGAAGGGAGTGCATTAGGGATTGCTATCATTGAATACTTCCGTAAAAAGGGGGCACTCATGATGGTGAGTACCCACTATAATGAGCTCAAAACCTATGCCTATCAAACGGAGGGTGTCGAAAATGGTCATGTGGAGTTTGATGAAAGAACTTTACGTCCCACATATCGTTTACATATTGGTGTAGCAGGTAGTTCACATGCCCTTAGTATTGCAGCTCGCTTAGGATTACCCCAAGAGGTGGTGGACTTAGCTCGCAAACAATGGGAATTAAACGGACGTAGTGCTATGGAAGATATGCTCCGCGAGTTAAACCAAGAGCTTAGGAAAACGCAAGAGCGAGAACGAGCTTTGAAAAAAGAACAAGAAGAAGTTCGTCGCATGCGCACGCAAGTGATGCGCGATAAAAAAGCGTTACAAGATAAGAAAAAGGTCATCTTAGAAAAAGCTCGCGAAGAAGCGCAAAATATGAAACGTTCTGTTCGTATTGAAAGTGAACAAATCATTAAAGAGTTAAAAGGTTCTTTCCATGAAACAGATAAACAAAAACGTCAGGATGCGATTTCTAAAGCTAGAAAAGGTGTTTCTAATGTATCTGTTCCTACAGGTGTTGTGGAAAAACGAGAACGCTTAGATGTGACTAAGGTAAAAGTGGGAGATGTGGTATTTCTAGACAACCTACAATCCATAGGCACTATATTGGTGATCCAAGGGAAACGGATTCAAGTGGATATGAATGGACTTACGGTGACTGTGAAAGAAAAAGATCTATTAGCAGCCACTCGTGAGGAAGCTAGTGCTTTATTACGTAAAGAAAATCCTGTACCTATGTCCAATCGTCAACGCAAACGTTCTGGTATGGCTGTGATTCGTCAACAACAAGCATCGACAGAACTTAATATCATTGGAAAGACTGTGGATGAAGCCATTGTAGAAGTAGGACGTTTTATTGACCAAGCCATACTAGCCGGATTAAATTCAGTTCGTATCGTTCATGGCAAAGGAACGGGAGCATTACGTGCGGGGGTTCATGATTATTTACGAACCTTACCAGGAATTAAAAGTTATGACCTAGCTAGTTTAGACGAGGGTGGTGCAGGTGCTACAACGGTTATCCTATAGTAGGGTTTAGAGGAATTCGATTTGTACAAACATCAGCAAATAGAGTATAATTAAGGGTGTTCTATAGGAAATAAAGAGCTTTAGAGAGGTGACATATGAATCCTAGTTCATCAAGAGCAATTCCTCCGAGGAGACGAGTTGTCAAAAAGAAACCAGTGAAGAAAAAATCATCATGGAAACGTTCCTTTTGGTTATTCTTCATCTTATTTATATTAATTGTTGCAGGAGCAGGGTGTGGATTTTTAGGTGCCACCATGTCTTCTTTGCCTGATGTAGCGAATGTAAAACCTGCGGCATCATCTCAAATTTATGATGCCAATGGAGATTTGATCACTACTGTTCATTCAGAGGAAAATCGTGTACCAGTCAAGTTGGCTACGATTCCTAAGAAACTTCAAAATGCGTTTATTGCTACAGAAGATAATCGTTTTTATAGTCATCACGGTATCGACCCTATTGGTATCTTGCGTGCTATATGGGTTAATATTGTTCACGATGGTGTGACAGAAGGTGGTTCTACGATTACCCAACAATTAGCTAGAAATGCATTCCTAACCCAAGATCGTACTTTCAAACGAAAGATTATGGAAGCTTTATTGGCTTTACGTATTGAACAACGCTATACCAAAGATGAAATTCTAGAAATGTATATGAACCAAATTTACTTTGGTCAAGGTGCGTATGGAGTGCAAACTGCATCTCATGTTTATTTTGGTAAAGATGTACAAGATTTATCGCTAGCGCAAATGGCAATTCTAGCAGGCTTGCCACAAAGTCCTAATTATTATTCTCCATTTAATAATCTTAAGGCTGCAAAAGCACGTCAAGCTGTTGTATTAGGACAGATGGTAAAATATGAATATTTGTCACAGGGCGAAGCAGAAGAGGCAAAGAATGCTGATATACATTTGCTAGATAAACCGCAATCCTCTAATGGATATGGTAGTATGGGATACTTTATTAACTATGTAATCAATGAAGTGTCGGAACGCTATGGTGATAATGCGATTTATAAAGAAGGTATGAAAATCTATACCACCATTGACATGAAAGCACAACGTGCAGCAGAAAAAGCGATGGAAAACTTGCCGGATTATTATACTGATGCAAATGGTTTACGCCAGCCACAAGGGGCATTGATTTCTATCAACCCTCATGATGGACATATTGTGGCTATGGTTGGGGGTAGAGGAAATGACTCTTTTAATCGCGCTACTATGGCGGTACGTCAACCAGGCTCATCTTTCAAGCCATTTGTGTACTTAGTAGCACTTAAACATGGTGATAATCCAGGTACTGTGTATGTGGATAAACCGTTGGAGTTCCATGGTTGGAAACCGCACAACTATTCGCGTAAACACTACGGTGCCATGACGATGCGTAATGCTGTGGCTCATTCCAATAACATAGTAGCTGTATTGGCAGCTGATAAAGTGGGTATGTCCAACGTGCTAGACTTAGCAGAAAAAATGGGTATTACCACATTGGATAAAAAAGGGGATGATAACTTAGCCGTAGCCTTAGGTGGTTTAACAAAAGGTGTGACACCAATAGACATGGCTGTGGCGTACGGTGTTCTTGCCAATAATGGTGTGAAAGTTAAACCAGTGGCAATTACAAAAATTGTAGACCGCAATAACAATATTGTAGAAGAATCATCCATTGAAGAAACTCGTGTAGTAGAACCTAAATACGCCTACATAATGACGAATATGCTAGAATCTGGTATTAAATATGGTACTGGTGGTAATGCTTACTTTGGACGTCCTGCAGCAGGTAAAACGGGAACTACAGACGAAGAAAAAGATGCTTGGTTTGCTGGATATACGCCTGATTTAGTCACAGTTGTTTGGATGGGTGACGATAGTGGTTCTGAAACATTACATGGTACCACAGGGGCTCAAACGCCAGCGATTATCTGGAGACAATATATGCAAGCAGCCTTAGCTGATACACCTGCATCAAACTTTACCGTGCCAGATGGGGTAGGACCAGAGGCCTATGCGGGTAATACAAACCCAGCTACAGATAAGAAAAAAGATGACAAAGATAAAAAAGATAAAGATAAGAAAGATGGAGATGGAGATTTAGATAACGATGATGGTACAACATCCAATGATGAAAGCCCTTCTAAATCAAAAAGTAATAAAGGGAAAGACCCCGTTATTACTCCTAAATCCTCTAAAAGTTCACAGTAATATAGGAGATACTTATGATTAGCGCAGCAGAGCAGTTTCGCCTCATCTCTCATGGGGTAGCTGATCTTTTACCGGAAGATGAATTTAAAAAGAAATTAGAAAAATCCGTGGCTACTAATACGCCATTGATTGTTAAATTAGGCTTGGATCCAACAGCTCCAGATATCCATTTAGGTCATACTGTAGTATTGCGTAAGTTGAAACTATTCCAAGATTTTGGTCATAGAGTCATCATCCTTATTGGTGACTTTACGGCTCGTATCGGTGACCCAACTGGTAAAAGTGTAACACGTCCTCCATTGACGGAAGAACAGGTTGTGACTAATGCGAAAACATACCAAGAACAAATTTTTAAGGTCTTAGATCCTGAAAAAACAGAAGTTCGTTTTAATAGTGAATGGTTGAGTAAATTAGACTTTGCCGATGTATTAAAATTGGCATCGAAATATACAGTAGCTCGTATGTTAGAACGTGATGATTTTCATAAACGATACACAGAAGGTCGACCAATTAGCATTCATGAGTTTATGTATCCATTGATGCAAGGGTATGATTCTATTGCTTTGAAAGCTGATGTGGAATTTGGTGGTACTGACCAAACTTTCAACTTGTTGATGGGTCGTCATCTACAAGGCGAAGAAGGCATGCCAGAGCAAACGATCATCACGATGCCGATTTTAGAAGGCCTTGATGGGGTTCAAAAAATGAGTAAATCCCTTGGCAACTATATTGGTATTAGCGAGGCTCCTTCTGAAATGTATGGTAAAGCCATGTCTATTCCAGACGAATTGATGATGCGTTACTTTATGCTTGTTACCGATATGTCTATTGAGGAACAAGAACAACTGAGCAAAGATTTAGAATCTGGGGCAGCACATCCTAGAGATGTGAAAATGAAATTGGCTCATACCATTGTTCGTTTGTACCATGGTGAAGAGGCTGCTAACTTTGGGCAAGATGAGTTTATTCGTGTATTCCAAAAACATGCAATGCCAACAGATATTCCTGAATATAAAGTGGCTATTACAGAAGAACCTGTTTTCGTACCGCAATTGCTATCTGATGCAGGTTTAACAGCAAGTAATGGAGAAGCTAGACGATCCATTAAAGCAGGAGCATTTAAGATTGATGGCGAAAAATGCGGTGAAGAGCATATTGTATTGAAAGATGGCATGGTATTGCAAATTGGGAAACGGAAATTCATCAAAATCGTCTCTTGCTAGTCTATGTAGCCTGTGGCGGTTCTAACTAAATAGTGCAAAGGGAAGCCCATGGCATACTCCTTCTCAAACGGTATTTCATAATGTTTGTTCAGGAGCACGCCATGGGCTTCTTGTGTTTGTGTGATTTAGGTAGTAAGGGACCGCCACGAGGCTACTACGTCTAACTGCGTTCCTCTGGGGTTATTAGAACACCACATATGCATCAAATTATGCTTGACTATTTATTATATGTGTTGTACTATATACTTAAATTATGAGTACTATTTCTAATGGAGGATGAATCATGAGTCGTGATACTGCATATGTTCTTTGGTTTGATGAATTGCATCGTGAGGATGTGGATATTGTTGGTGGTAAGTCTTCTTCTTTGGGAGAAATGACTTCTTCTACGAATGTGCCTGTTCCTTATGGCTATGCTACGACAGCCCATGGCTATCGTTATTTCATGGAAGAAACTGGTTTGGTGGAACGTATTAAAGCTAAATTGGAAGAATTACATGATGTAGAGAACTCTGCGTTGTTACGTAAGGTCACTGCAGAAGTGCGTCAAATGATTATGGATGAAGAAATGCCAGCTCCATTGGCTGAGGCCATTCGTAAGGGCTATGAAGAATTAGCCCGTAAAGTAGGAGAAGAAAATCCATTCGTGGCAGTTCGTTCGAGTGCTACTGCAGAAGATTTGCCAGATGCTAGCTTTGCGGGTCAACAAGATACATATTTAAATGTTCGCGGTGCAGATATGATTATTGCGAAAGTAAAGGAATGCTATGCATCTACTTTCACAGACCGTGCTACGTACTATCGTGTAAAACAAGGTTTCGATCATATGACGGTAGCATTGTCTGCAGCCATTCAAATGATGGTATACTCCAAAGCCGCAGGGGTTATGTTCTCTGTGAACATCATGAATGGAGATGACAAATCGATCATCATTGAAGGTTCTTGGGGCCTTGGTGAATATGTAGTACAAGGCACTGTGACGCCAGATAATTTCACTGTAGACAAAGCGACTTTGCAAATTACAGATCGCATGATTAATGATAAAAATGTGGCATTAGTTCGTAAACCTGATGGAGATTGTGAAGAAATTCAAATCTCAGAAGATCAAGCTCGTGCTCAAGTGATTACGGATGCACAAGTTATCGAACTTGCAACGTATGCAAAAGCAATTGAAAAACATTATGGTTGCTACATGGATATGGAATGGGGCATCGATGAGCGTGATGGTAAAGTATGGATTTTACAAGCTCGTCCAGAAACTGTATTCTCTCAAAAGAAAGAAAAAGAAGAAACTGTGGCGGAAGCGACTACCACAGAACGTAAGATTGTTGTAAAAGGTCTTCCTGCGAGCCCTGGTAAAGCAGCAGGTCGTACTCATGTCATCGAAAATCCAGAAGACATCGATGATTTTAAAGAAGGAGAAATTCTTGTTACTACTATGACCGCACCTGATTGGGTACCAGCGATGAAGAAGGCAAAGGCTATCGTCACAGATGCTGGTGGTATGACTTGTCATGCATCTATCGTAAGCCGTGAGTTGGGGATTCCTTGTATTGTAGGCACAAAATCTCGCAGTGAAGAAGCCACAAAAACAATTTCTAACGGTCAAATGATTACTGTAGATGCTACCAATGGCATTGTCTATGATGGTATCTTGGAAGATGCTACTAAAAAGGCAGAACCTGCAGTAGAAGCTCGTTACGTAGAGCCAACACCGATTACAGGTACTAAAATCTACATGAATCTAGGTGATCCAGACTTAGCTGAAAGATATGGTGTATTACCTTGTGATGGTATCGGATTAATGCGTGAAGAGTTCATTTGGACTACGTTCATCCATGAACACCCAATGCATTTAATCGAAACTGGTCGTCGTGACTTTGCTATCGATACATTAGCAGAAGGTATGCGTAAAGTATGTGCAGCTTTAGCACCTCGACAAGTGGTATTGCGTTTAAGTGACTTCAAATCTAGTGAATACCGTGATTTGAATGGTGGCGACAAGTACGAGCCAGAAGAATCTAGCGCTTTATTGGGATTCCGCGGCGCTTCTCGCTATTATGATGAACGCTATGCACCTGCATTCTTGTTAGAACTAGAAGCCATCAAAAAAGTGCGCAATGAATTTGGCTTTAAAAACTTACAAGTCATGATTCCATTCTGCCGTACTGTGAATGAAGCAGCTGAAGTGACTCGCATCATGGCAGAACATGGTTTACAACGTAATGCAGATTTCAAAGTATGGTTGATGGCTGAAATCCCTGCGAACATTATCTTGGCGGATCAATTCAATCAATATGTAGATGGTTACTCTATCGGTTCCAACGATTTGACTATGCTCGTATTGGGTTGTGATCGCGATAACGAAACAGTACAACATATTTATGATGAAAGAAACTTGGCTGTGAAACGTGCGATTAAACATTTAATTGAAACGGCACACAAAGATGGCAAAACTGTATCTATCTGTGGACAAGCGCCAAGTGTATATCCAGAGTTCTGTGAGTTCTTAGTTCGTCATGGCATCGACTCTATTTCTGTAAATCCAGATGCTGTGGTATCTACTAAAAAAATGGTAGCACAACTGGAACAACGCATTATGCTAGATGCTTTGACAGGTAAAGGTCGTCAAAATACAGAAGCTTTAGATTGGTAATACATAAGGGGGCTCTGGAAGGAGCCTCCTTTTTCATAGAAAGGTAATACAATGAATCTTTCAAAACGACAAGAATCAATTGTGCAAATTGTACAACAAGAAGGGCCTATCACTGGTAAAGCTATCGCCGCAAAATTGGACTTAACGAGGTCTGCGTTGCGATCAGATTTGACGGTATTAACGATGATGGGTATTTTAGACGCACGCCCTAAGGTAGGGTATTACTATGTTGGTAAAGTGGCAAATAATCCCTTAGCGGCAGAAATCAGCAGCTTTACAGTGGCACAAGTTATGTCAAGTGTGGTAGCAGTCAGTTCCACAGCATCTGTGTATGACACAATTGTCACCATGTTTACAGAAGATGTAGGAACTATCTTAATCTGCGATGATGGTATATTAAAAGGAGTGGTCTCTCGTAAAGATTTACTTCGTGCCTCTCTGGGAGGGTCTGATTTAAACTCCATGCCTATTTCTATGATCATGACACCCACTAGTAAAGTGGTAGTGGCCTATCCAGATATGTCTGTTGTGGAAGCTGTGGAACGAATGATTGATTTTGAAATCGATTGCGTACCGGTGGTAGATAAGGTATTATTAGAGACAAGCAAAGAATATCGTGTAGTAGGTCGTATTTCTAAAACAACAGTAACACGTTTATTTTGGGACTGTGGAAAACGATAGGAGTAATTATGGCTAAAATTATTTATGCAATTTCTGACTCCCTAGGGGAAACAGCTGAATCAGTGGCACGTGCTACGGCAAGTCAATATGATAAAGAAACAATTGATATCGTTCGCGTGCCTTATATTAATGATGAATTACAAATCAATGAAGTGGTAAAAGAAGCCGCTACCGGTGGGCATGTCATCTGTCATACCATCGTATCACCAGACCTTCGCTCCTATTTGGATAGGGCTTGTAAAGAACAAGGGGTGCAATCTGTAGATATTATGGGCCCTGTGATGAATGCAGTAGGGACTATGACAGATACAGAGCCTAGATTGGCTCCTGGTATGATTCATAAGCTCGACCAAGAATATTTCAAAAAGGTAGAGGCTATTGAATTTGCCGTGAAATATGATGATGGTAAAAATCCAAAAGGCTTTGAAAAAGCAGATATTGTTATCATTGGTATTTCTCGCACTAGTAAAACACCATTGTCTATGTTCTTAGCGTACAAAAAAATTAAAGCTGCCAACTTACCATTAGTGCCGGAAGTGCCTTTGCCAGAAGAATTATTCCAAATTCCAGGGCGCAAGATTGTAGGGTTAATTATTGATCCTTTCAAATTGAATAATATTCGTGAGGAACGTCTTCGTACTATGGGGTTACATGCAGATGCGAATTATGCCAATGTAAGTCGTATTGAAGAAGAGTTAAATTATGCAAAAACTGTGATGAGACGGTTACATTGCCCAGTACTTGATGTAACTAATAAATCTATCGAAGAAACAGCAGGTATGGTGATGCAAATTATTCAAAAAAATCGTGTTATGGAAACGCGTTAAGTCAGGAGGTGTCATATGAGTATTCGTGAAATGCTAGAAGAACGTGAATATACTATTTTAAGTCCCTATGCGGCTAAAAGTAAAGAATCAATGCGAGACCGTGAGGATGAACCAGATGCATATCGGACGGACTTTCAACGAGATCGAGATCGCATTTTGCACAGCAAATGTTTCCGTCGGTTAAAACATAAGACTCAGGTCTATATTGCACCAGGTGACCATTATCGGACTCGTATGACACATACCTTGGAAGTAGGCCAAATTGGGCGTACTATCGCTCGTGCCTTACGTTTGAATGAAGATTTGACAGAAGCTATTGCCATGGGACATGATGTGGGACATACACCATTTGGACATGTAGGGGAATATGCTCTTCGTGATATGGTAGGTCACTTTAATCATAATGAACAAAGTTTACGCATGGTAGAGTGTATTGAAAAGAATGGACACGGGTTGAATTTAACTACCGCCGTCCGAGACGGTATTTTAGGACATACAGGATCCCACATGCCTGTTACTTTAGAAGGTCAGATTATACGTACTGCCGACCGTATTGCCTATTTATGTCATGACTTTGATGATGCCTTACGAGCACATATGCTACGGGTAGATGATTTACCGAAAGAAGTAGTACAAGTCTTTGGGGATACCCATTCAAAAATGATTACCGCTATGGTGACAGATATGGTGACCTCGTCGATGGACCAACCAGTGATTTCTATGTCGGATCGTGCCACAGAAACGATGAATATTTTCCGCCGCTTTATGTTTGAACGGGTCTATCGAGCACCGTCCTTAATTCCTGATAGGAATAAAGGAGATTATGTGGTGAAACACTTGTTTATGTACTATAAAGACCACCCAGAGGCCATCCGTCATGAAATTCATCATGACAATCCCATCATAGACCAAGATATAGTGGACTATGTGGCGGGATTGACGGATAATTATGCAATTAAATTGTTTACAGAATATTACATTCCGAAAGTATGGGATAACTAATTTGCTCTTACAGAAATGCTACGTTACGACGTGGCATTTTTGTTTGACATTTATTTTTATTTTAAGTAAACTAAAGAATGGTACTGAGTAGTATGCTTTGAGTTTTGATGAATATAAAAAAGAGTATGAGAGGAGGGCTATGTTGGTTAACGTTAAAGAGAAAATTTTAGCAGCGGCGGCAATAATGATTGAAGAGCAAGGTATATCATTCCGCATGGATGATTTAGCAAAAGCACTGACCATTAGTAAACGTACGTTGTATGAACAATTTCGTTCTAAACATGAAATTGTAGAAACCATTTTAGCCCATGGTGCGGAAGACTTTTACAAGCAGCATGAAAATATTATAAAGAATAAAAGTCTAAGTTTAGAGGAAGTTCTATATCGGTATTTTAAAGTACACTCTAACTTGTATGCGGCCTTTAATGGAGAATCTTTCAAGGAAATCTTTTTATCCATACCGCAATTACAAGATACAATGAATATTTTGTTCAAGAAGGATTGGGACTTACTTAACGACTATTTAGTACATTAGCAAGAGCAGGGTTATATTGCTCAACATATAGATATTGATATTATCATTATGATGTTGCAAGGTGCGATACGACGTATTGTATTTGAAAGTTCAACTCATCATGAGGATGTATATAGATATATGCCAAAAGTTATTTCGGTCATATTACAAGGTATTACAAATAAGGGTGAAACGAATGAAAAAACAAGCGTATAATGGTTTAGTGGCAGCTAGCTTGGCAGCCCTTGTACTTGTATCTGGTTGTGGCGGTCAGGCTCCAGGACAAGGTCCAGCAGAGGTAAACTCCTATAAAATCACAGCTACAGATACAAATGTGCAAGAATCTTTCAATGGCACTGTATTAGCACAAAATTCCATTGCTATTCGTGCGAATGTATCTGGTCGTGTTGTAGAAAAATATGTGAAAGGCGGGGATACTGTAAAAGCAGGTCAAGCTTTGTATCGACTCGATGGACGTCAATATGAAGCAAACCTAGCTAGTGCTCAAGCCAATGCAGCTAGATCTAGTGCAGCCTACCAGAACTCTCAAGTGGATTTACAACGATATCAAACACTAGCTAATGAAGATGCCATTGCCCGTCAAACATTAGATACGCAGGCAAGTGTAGCAGCTCAAAATCGTGCGGCTTTAGAAGCGATGGAAGCACAAATTCGTATCGCAGAAAATAATTTACAAGATACGGTGGTATATGCACCATTTGATGGTACATTGGAAATGGATGATGTAGATCTAGGCACATTTGTTACCGCTGGACAAACAGCACTTGTTACATTGAACTCTACAGATCCAGTGTATGTGCAATTTAGTATGAGTGAAGCAGAATATCTAGAATATAAAAAAGCACATCGTTCTGTTGATGGTGAGGTAGAACTAAAACTATCCAATGGTGAAATCTATGGTACCTATGATGATAATCATAAAATTATGAGTACCATAAAAGGTCATATTGTAGAAGCTGCAAAAAATCTAGATAATGGCACAGGTCAGCTGATTTTGAAAGCGGCGTTCCCAAATCCAAATCATATGTTGTTACCAAATATGTATGCATCTGTGATTACTAGTGGTGAAACAATTCAAGGTGCTATTTTGGTGCCAACTCGTGCTTTGTTGCAAGTGTTAGATAAAACTTTCGTTATGGTCATCCGTGATGGTAAAGTAGAACAAGTGCCAGTTACAACAAGTGGTACTAGCGGTAAATATACAATTATTCGACCATCCAAAGATGGAAAAGGCCTAAAAGTAGGTGATGAAATCGTAGTAGATGGCTTAACAAAGGCAAAAAATGGGGCAGAAGTACATGCTACATTATTAACTAAGGAAGATATTGAGAAAGGTAATTAGGGTGATACTGTGTCAAAATTCTTTATTCATCGCCCTATCTTTGCTATCGTAATCTCTATTATCATTACATTGCTAGGGTTGATTTCCTTATCGAGACTACCGATCGACAGATATCCACAGATTTCCCCACCGCAAGTACAGGTTCGTACTGCCTATATGGGTGCCAATGCTGAGGTTGTGAGCGAAACGGTAGCTGCAGTCATCGAAAAACAAATCGTTGGCGTCCAAAATATGGATTATATGAAATCTACGAGTACAGGTGATGGGTCTTATAACTTAACCGTTCAATTTGAACAAGGAACTGATGCTGACATGGATACGGTAAACGTGCAAAATCGTGTAGCCCGTGCTTTAGCATCTTTGCCATCAGAAGTACAAACGGTGGGCGTAACCACTACGAAATCTTCTGGCGATATGTCCATGGTATTCTCCTTGGTATCTCCCAATGGTAGTTATGACAGAACATTCTTGAAAAACTATGCGACCAACTATATGATGGATGCTATCCAATCAGTAAATGGAGTTGGTACAGTACAAGAGTTCGGTGCTGACTATGCTATGCGAATTTGGTTAGATCCAACAAAGATGTCAAAATATGGGGTAACCGTAGGGGATGTCAGCAATGCCATCCGTAGTCAAAATAAACAGGCCGCAGCTGGTGCACTAGGTTCTGATCCTATTGATAAAGATCAAGCTTTTAATACATCGGTAAAAGTACAAGGTCGCTTAGCTGAAATTTCAGAATTTGAAAATATTGTAATCAAAAAAGATAAGAAGAATAATTTATTACATCTGAAAGATGTGGCTCGTGTTGAATTAGGTGCACAAAGTTATTCGGTGGAAGCTACTAGCTTTTCTAAAGACACTGGTAATGATAAGCCAGTAGCGGTGTTTGCCGTATCCTTGACTAATGATGCGAATGCATTAACGACGATTGATGCAGTAAAGAAGGTAATCGCTGAGCAAGAGCAATCCTTCCCACCAGATATGAAAGCAAACATTATTGTAGATAATACGAAGTTTGTTAATGCATCGATGAAAGAGGTTGTCAAAACATTTGTGGAAGCCTTGATTCTAGTGGCAATTATTGTGTACTTGTTCTTGCAAACATGGCAATCCACAGTCATACCTATGATTGCAGTACCAGTTTCCTTGATTGGTACGTTTGCAGCATTCCAGGTGATGGGCTTTACTATTAATACACTTACTTTGTTGGCAATGGTATTAGCCATCGGACTTGTTGTTGATGACGCTATCGTCGTAATTGAAGCCGTAGAATATGAAATGCGTTACAACGGGTTGAAACCAAAGGATGCCACGGTAGCAGCTATGGGAAAAGTTCAAGGTCCTGTTATTGGTATTGCCTTCGTATTGATTTCTGTATTCGTACCTGTAGCCTTCATGGGTGGTTTAACAGGTGTATTGTATAAACAATTTGCTTTAACAGTAGCGGTTTCTGTTATTATCTCTGCTTTTGTAGCGTTGACATTAACGCCAGCTTTGTGTGGTGTTATGTTAAAACCGCATGCACCGAAATCCACTACTAATATTGTGGGGCGATTCTTGGAATGGTTTAATGGATTCTTAGACCGAAGAATTGACCAATATGGTATTCAATTAGCTCGTTGGTCTAATCGACTATGGGCTACTTGGTTGGCGTTGGCTATTTTCTTAGGAGCGGCCTTTGGTATGATGCGTATGGTTCCTAGTGGATTCGTGCCAGCAGAAGATAGTGGTTACTTTATGGTAGCGGTGTCTTTGCCTCCAGGGGCTACTTCTAGTCGAACAAAAGAAGTGTTAACAGATTTGGGTCATTTCTTGAATGAAGATAAAGATATGGATGGTACCATCACTGTACCTGGTTTCGATATCTTAGCGGGTGCAGCACAAACTAGCGGCGGTGTTATCTTTACATCCTTAACTGATTGGGGTGAAAGAAAACAACCAGATCAACAACTTGGTTTGAAAATTCGAAATACTTTCATCCATGGTGCTAAAGATCCACGAGGTACGATTATTCCATTGAATCCACCATCCATTCCAGGCCTTGGTAATACAGGTGGTTTCTCTATGTATCTCATCAATAAAGCGGGTCATACAACAGAACAAATGAATGCGGTAGTAGAACAGTTCCTAGCTGAAGCTAGAAAACGCCCTGAGTTTCGCAGTATTTATACGACTTTCAATACGGCTACACCATCCTATAATTTTGATGTGAATCGCGATAGAGCAGCTCGTGATGGCGTAGCGTTAACAGATATTTATACTGCTTTACAAGGGTATTATGGAGGTATGCAGTTAAATGACTTTACTAAGTTTGGTAAAAACTATAAAGTTATGTTGCAAGCGGACAATCAGTTCCGTACAGACCCTAGTATGAATCATTTATTGACTGTTCGTAACGCAGCAGGTCAAATGGTACCTGTAGATACATATATTACTCCACAGAAGACAACCTCTGCCTTCGTGGTAACGCGATACAACAACTTCCCAGCCGTGAGCATCGGTGGTAATACAAAACAAGGTGTCAGCTCTGGTGATGCTATCAAAGCCTTAGAAGCAGTGGCGAAAGACACATTACCTCAAGGATATACTTATGATTGGGGTGGACAAACTCGTGAGGAAATCAAAGCGGGGTCTCAGGTGTTGATTATCTTTGGATTCGGTATTGTTTTTGTATTCCTTGTGTTGGCTGCCTTGTATGAATCTTGGAAAGTGCCATTTGCAGTATTATTATCTGTTCCAACAGGTATCTTTGGTGCTGTTCTTGGTCCATGGTTGTTCAATATGATTGGTGCTATGATGAAATCTACACATTTCTTTGCCTTGGATATTTATTTCCAAATTG
The DNA here is from genome assembly GCF_003992135.1 of Veillonella sp. VA142. GTDB lineage: Bacteria > Bacillota > Negativicutes > Veillonellales > Veillonellaceae > F0422. The sequence continues at coordinate 197,738 of NZ_RQVN01000001.1, forward strand.
GCTTGCTTACATTAGTGGGCTTAGCGGCGAAGAATGCGATCTTGATCATCGAATATGCTAAAATTCGTGTGGATGAAAGAGGGATGAACTATGTAGATGCCGCTATTGAAGCCGCGAAGATTCGTTTACGTCCTATCTTGATGACGTCTTTAGCATTCATCATTGGCTGTTTGCCGTTGATGTTGGCAAGTGGTGCCGGTGCTGGTGCCCGTGCATCCTTGGGTGTGACCGTAGTATTTGGTATGATTACAGCCACATTCTTTGGAGTGGCAATCATCCCTATGCTGTTCATCATTATGGAAAAAATGGGATTTAAACGTCACTAATTAGGCTATGCAGCCTCGTGGGTCGTTACTTGTAAGGCTATGCAGCCTTGTGGCGGTCTTAATTGAATATGATAAAAAGGGAAGAGCACGGCATACTCCTCACAAACGGTATTTCATAATGTTTGTTCGGAGCACGCCGTGCTCTTCTTGTGTTTGTATTATTTTGTCAGGCTCTTTGTCAAATGTGGGGGCTACTCATATAAAAAGTTCTTAGCACTAGCTATTTAAATAGCTAGTGCTATTCTTTTTGCTCAATAAAAGTATACGAACTCTGAAGCGTTCAAAATGGCGCAACCCATAACTTATTCTCTTTAACACTTTAATGTTATTATTACATCCTTCTGTAAACCC